>URKU01000005.1 GCA_900548515.1 uncultured Collinsella sp.
GCGAGATGTCGATGTGAACGCCGCCCAGCGAGGTAACGCGATCGAGCAGGACCGCGACGCCGGTGAGACCGCTCGGAAGCAGGTCGGCGGGCTGAATGAACGCCTGGATCAGGAATGTTTGGAGGACGGCAGAAATTGTGACCGCCACGGCAGTAATGGCGCGGCGGACGATGGTAAGGCGGCCGAGCACGAGCACGCGGTCCGTGAGCTGATCGATGGCGTTCGCCACGGAGGCTCCTTTCGAAGGCAGATGTAGTTGTGGGGCATGCCCGCGATTGTAGCATGGAGCGTGCGGGGACGCTTCAATTCAACCTCCCTCGACAACCAAAACGGGACCAGCAACCCCCACGACCAAAGGCCCAAATTACAAGTGAGTAGACTTTTTACGATCTGCCGAGCACACCCAAAACCGTCACCCCTGTGACCTGCGGTTTTACTAGAGCAAATGCACTTTGTGCTCGTCCTGCACCAAAAAGTCTACTCACTTAGTCCGTATCGAAGCCAAACGAATCCAAATAGATGACAAATTAAGCCAATCCGCAGCAAGAGACGCGTGAACCAATGCTTCTCGCGGCGGATTGACACTACAAAGCGGCCAAAATGTCGGTCAGGTTGTCGATGACAACGTCGGCAGCGGACTGATCGAGGTTGACGCCCTCGTGCGGGCGCAGCGCCAGGACGCGGGCGCCGGAGCGCTTGCCCGCCTCAATGCCCATCGGCGAGTCCTCGATGACCAGGCACTCGGCCGGCTCCACGCCCAGCGCCTCCATGGCGCGCAGGTAGATCTCGGGGTCGGGCTTAAACGCGCTGCACTCGTGGCCGCTGATGGTGTAATCCAGCACGTCGGCAATACCGGCGATCTCAACCAGCTCATCGATCAGCTCGCGATAGGACGAGCTCGCGATGGCACACTTCACGCCGCGCTCGTGCAGTTCGCGCATCACCGGCTCTGTCTGCTCGTTGAGCAGCTCGGCATACGGAACGGGATGGACCGGGCTGTAGACCTGCTTGTACTCCACGCGCAGGCGCTCGCGCAACTCAACATCGTCGGGCACCAGCGCCTGCCAAATGGCCGGCTCGTTAGACCCCGAAAGATCGGGGATCTCGTCAAAGTGGAACCCCTTCTCCTCCATAAACGCCACGCGGCGGCGGTTGTAGAACCACTCGGTATCGACCAGCACGCCGTCCATATCAAACAGCACTGCCTTGATCATACGCATCTCCTCCCCAGAGCAAAAAAGGGGACGGGGCGCAAACCCCATCCCCTCTCAATCAACCCGTAAGGTCTACTTACTTGTGATTAGTAGGAAAGCTTCCACATGTAGCGACGCATGGTCAGCGGGTGCTGACGGGCCTCGGCGATCTGGTTGCCGTACTCGCGCATAACGGCGAGGTGCAGCAGCGGGTTGAAGTAGGTGACGACGCTCGCGGGCACGGCGTCAGCCAGGCCGTAGTCCTTGGAGTCGATCAGAGCGACCTTGGCACCCATACGCTGCAGGAAGGTGAGGGCGCGAGCGTCCATCGGACGGGTAGCACCGTCGGACATGAGGAAGACGTAGGGCTTACCCTCGGTGGAAACCTCGAACGGGCCGTGGAAGTACTCGCCGGTGTTGTAGGCGGCGGCGTCGATCCACTGCATCTCGGTGAACAGGAAGGCGGCGTTAGAATAAGCCATCTTCTCGGAGGCACCGGAGGCCATGAAGTAGATCATCTTGTCGTCCTTGAAGTCCTGAGCGAACTGCTTGGCCAGGCCCTTGGCGGAGTGAGCAGCGTTCTCGATCAGCTCGAAGATGTTGGTGAGGCCGGTGATCATGTCCTCGTAGTGATCATAGCCCTCGGTCTGCTGAAGGATCTCGAGAGCAAGAGCGATGGCGTAGGCGGGCTTCTCGGCCTTGGCAGCATAGTTGGCATGGAAGCCGTGGACGATGACGTGGTCGGCGTCGACGGTCAGAGCGGAGCCAGCCTTGTTGGTGAGGGAGACGACCGGGCAGTTGTGCTTCTTGGCGGTCTTGTTGGCCTCGACGGTCTCGGGCGTGGAGCCACCGAGGGAGCAGGTGATCACGAAGGTGTGCTCGTTGACCCAGGAAGGCGTGTCGTAGTTGAACTCGTTAGCGGTGAAAATCTGAACGTTCAGCTTGTCCGTGTTGTTGGCCAGGAAGTACTTGGCGGGGTAAAGGTCGGACATGGAAGCACCGCAGCCGACGAAGGCGACGCTGTGGATCTCGTGGTTGGACAGGACGTCAGCGACGATCTGCTTAGGGAGGTTAAGGTCGATCTCGTACATCTGACACATTCCTTTCGATTTTTGCGGCGCCACTTTGCCGGACGCACGCAGGGTTACCGTGATTTGGACCGAGTCGTCGGCCCGTTAAGAATGCGACAAAGGGACTGCCCCATTGTCACGTATAGGGATGGAAGCCTGCCTGGGGTATGGGATGCCAGGCAGGCCCCCGGGGAAAGCGGTTAGGCGCTTGGTCGCGACTAGGCCAGGATGCCGACCGCGGAGAGGGCGATGCCGCCCACGATGGCGATCACGAGAAGCCAACCGGTGTTGACGTTCTTCTTGATGAGCCAGTACATAAGGCCGGTGAGGCCGAGGGAGATCATCTGGGGCATCATGCCGTCCAGGATGTCCTGGATCACGACGGTGCCGTCAGCGAACTGCAGCGGGGTGGTGGCGCCGATCAGCGTAGCGATCATGCCGCCCACGGACATAAGACCCACGATGCCGCAGACATACATGAGCTTCTCCATGAGGTCGCCGCCCTGAAGCTTGCTCAGGTACTCGTGGCCGCCCTGATAGCCCATCTTGGCTGCGAACCAAGTGATCAGCACAGAGGGGACGATGGAGATGAGCATGGCCAGGATCGGGCCCATGATGGAGCCCTGCTGAGCCAGCTGAACGCCCAGGCCAAAGGCGATAACGCGGATGGTGCCCTGGAAGAAGGAGTCACCGATGCCGGAAAGCGGACCCATGAGGGAGGTCTTGACCGCGTTGATCGAATCGGGATCGAAGTTCTCGGGATCCTTGGCGTACTCCTCCTCCATGGAGGCGGCGAGGCCCAAGATGAAAGCGCTCGTCTGCGGGGTGCAGTTGTAGAACGCCATGTGACGGTGGTAAGCCTCTTTCTTAGCAGCGAGCTGCTTGGGGTCGGACTCGTCCGGATAGAGGCGATCGAGCGTGGGAACCATGCCGTAGAGGAAGCCCATGTTCATCTGACGCTCGTAGTTCCAAGAGGCCTGGATGGCCCAGGAGCGCCAGAAGAACTGGCTGACCTTCTTGTTCAGGGACACGTCCTTGGTTGCGGTTGCCATAGTGTGTTCCTCCTTAGTCTTCGTCGTCTTCGAGCGGATCGTAGTCGGAATCGACACCGGCGACTGCATGGGAACCGTTGAACTTGAAGCCCATGAAGACGACAGCCAGGCACACACCGATCAGAGCGACCGCGATGACGGACAGGTTGAGGTAAGCGGCGAGCAGGAAACCGATGAACAGGAACGGAGTCATACCCTTCTTGATCATCATGGTGAGCAGCAGGGCCAAGCCGTAGGCGGTCATGATCTTGGTCGAAACGTTAAGACCAGTGGACAGCCACTCGGGAACCATGTTGACGATGGCCTGAACCAGGTCGGTGCCAACAAAGACGGCGAGGAAGATCGGCAGGAAGTACATGACGGCGTACAGACCGGAGCCGGCGCAGATGTGCATGCGGTAGGCGGTCTTGAACTTTCCGTTATCGATCGCGCTATCTGCCACATGGGTGAGGGCGGCGATGATGGAACGGAACACGATGCCGAGGAGCTGACCCAGGACGGCGACCGGGATGGCGATCGTCATGGCGGTCTCGGCGGAAGCATCGGTCAGGCACGCAAAGGCAGCGGCCACGATGCCGCCCAGGACCATATCGGGCGGAACGGCAGCGCCGACCTGCACCAGGCCCATGGACACGAGCTCGACGGCGGCACCGACGGCAAGGCCGGTGGGCACATCGCCCAGCAGCAGACCGACGAGCGTAGCGCCAACGAGGGGCTGCTCGAAGTTAAGACGACCGAGCAGGCGGGAGTCCCACATGCAGAACACGCCGACGAGGCCGACGAGCACCGCACTGATGAACGTATTCATACCCTTCTCCTTTCAGTCAGGCAAAAGCCTGGTTGATTACAGCTTGGCGTCGATGTCGACGCTCTGATACGTAGGGGTCTGCTGGACATAGAGCTTGATGCCCATGTCGAGCAGCTGGTTGACGTCGGCCTTCTGGGTGGCGTCGAGGAAGACGGAGCTGTCCTTGCCGCCGACCTGATCGGCACCGTCGTGGTTGGCGGTGGCGCCCAGGTTGATGGCGTCGAGCTTGTAGCCCTGGCAGAACTGCAGCATCTCGGCCGTGTTGCCAAAGACGAACATGACGCGCTCGCCGAGGGTGTTGAGCTTGTCCATCTTGGCGAGGGCACGCTCGACGGTGAAGACGTTCAGGCGCACGCCCTGGGGCTTGGCCAGCTTAAGAGCGCCCTTCTTGATGTCATCGTTGGCGGCAGCGTTGTCGACGACGATGATGCGCTCGGCCTGAACCTTGGTGGTCCAGGTAAAGACGACCTGGCCGTGCAGCAGACGGTAATCAAGACGTACGAGGACGATCTTGGCGGGACCGGAGCTGTGACGGGACGCCTTGGCCTTCTTGGCGGGAGCCGCGGCAGCCTCGACCGGTGCGTTGGGGTTGGTCAGACCGGTGCGGGCCTCGTTGATGAGGGCTGCGAGCTCGGCACCCTTGACGGGGACGGGGCTCATAGCGAGCGTGAGCGCCAGCGGGATGTTGAAACCGCTGACAACCGTGAACTTCGTGCCGTTCTTGGAAAGCTCGACCATGCTGTTGTTGACCGAGCTGCCGAGCATATCGGTCAGCACATAGACGGTGTCGTCCGCGTTGAACGTGGCGATCATGGCGTCCACCTTATTGGTGATGGGCTCCTTGTCGTCACGAGCAAGCGACACGACGTGGACGTTCGACACGTCGCCGAGAACCATCTCGAGCGTGTCTTTGGCGCCTGCGGCCAGGCCGCCATGAGATGCGAGAATGATCTGATTCATCTTGCCTCCTCCTTTTCGTTATGGTCATTATAACGTCTTATACGTTGCTTATATTGCTAATTAGTATAAAGACCGTTCGCGGGTGAAAATCGACCGTTGACGGGTTTAACGTACTTGAAACGTTGGGCTGGGTAGGCCGGCGCTAGCTGGATAACCCCAGGTCAGACCCTGCGCGCAATCCCCTATCGCACGAAGTACCAGGGGCTTTCCTGCACGGTGGGCTCCAGCGCGATGCCGGTGCGTTCCTTAAACAGATCCATGTCCTGCGATTTCTCCGTCCACCACGCATTGGGCTTAAAGGTCATGCTCTCAACGACATGACCGACAAACACACTGTTGCGCAGCCTGGAGAAGTCGGTGTTCATAATCAGGATGGACGCGAGCACCAGCACAATGCCCAGGACCTTGATCGCGCCGGCGGGCTCGGCATAGACACCAATGCCCACCAGTACGGTGACGACCGTCTCGAATGACATTACGACGGGAACTTTCGACGTCTCGAGCCCCATGGACAGACCCTGCATATATAAGATGTAGGCCACGGCTGTGGGGATGAGTCCAAAGCCAAGGAACAACAGCAGCAGCTGTGGCGACATTGCCGCGGTGACATCCGGCCACGGAGCCGCGATAGCTGCCATAACCGCACCGCCAAAAACAAAGCCCCAAAACGTGACAGCCAGCGGGTGGACCGTCTTGGTTGCTATTCGGCTAAACACCGCGAGCGACGCACCACAAAGGCCTGCAATCACGCCCGACGTGACGCCCCAAACCGAAAAATGAAAACCGGAAAGGTCGCCATTGGTCACCGCAAGCACGCAGCCAACGATGTTAAAGACAATGGCAACGAGCTTGTTAGGGGTCACGTCCTCGCGATAAAGCACGCGGCCGAGCGCGACGCCAAACACCGGCGAGGTGTAGAGCAGCACCGAGGCCGTGGACATGCCCACCTCGCCCATGCACTCGTAATAGCAGGTGTTAGCGGCGGCCAAACCGACGATACCGACAAGTGCGCAGGGAACAAGCTCTTTAGGGCTTGCCTTGAACAGGGCCAGCGGACCCTGAGCCACGGTAGACCCCTCACCCGGACGGCAGCCCATAAACATCAGAACCGGCGCCAAGATAAGCGCTCCGACCAACAAGCGAAAGGCCGCCATGCTCTGGGACGAAACGCCCATGGCCGCAATGCCGTTTACAAAGATTCCGATGCTGCCCCACATAAGCGCGGCGATCAGCACCAGCACATAGCCCAGATTGCTTTTCTTCAACGCAGCCTCCTCGGTATTGTTTCCAATATGTTTCACACTACGTTATAGTCGTTATATACATTTTTCAAGACACAAATCGGCGAGCGGAAAAATCTGCTCTACCGCTACAACCCATTGGTGCAAAGGGGACAGGTTCATATGCGCCAACTTGGTGCAAAGTAACCTGTCCCCAATGACTAGGACTGTCCCCAAGTGCCGAACGTCTCCAAGTGCCGCATCTGGGCCAAGGCGACGCCGATGCTTTGGCAACGCCAGCGAAAACCCACCTGAGCGAGCAAGGTGCCTTGAAGCGAAGCGGCATTGACCTTCTGGTCATGCCGCTGAAGCTGAAAGGCAGATTGCCGCTCAGGTGGGTTTGCAGCGTCGAGCCGTTACGGCGTTTGGTAAAACGCCGTAACTAATAATCCAGCTTCCACATGTAGCGGCGCGTCATGTAGTCCTTGTGGGTGACGGCAGAGAGCGCGCGCATGTACACGTTGTTTAGGATCGGCGCAAAGATCAGGTGGTTGAAGTACTCGCTCACGCTGTCCTTGATGTCGTTGAGGCCAAGCTCCTTGGCATCGAGCTGATAGACGCGCTCGCCACCGTACTGGTTGACGAAGCGGATGCCGCGCTCGTCGTTGCAGCGGCTACGGCCGACGCTGATGAGCTGGAACAGCGAGGTGCGCTTGTCCAGGATCTCGAAGGGGCCGTGGAAGAAGTCGCAGGTGTTGATGGTGCAGGAGTCGATCTGCAGCATCTCCTGCACGTTGCAGATGCTAAAGACGTAGGCGGCACCAAAGAGCGGACCCTGAGCCATGACGTTGATGCAGGGCTTGTCAGCGTTCTGCTCGGCCCACTTGGCAGCAAGCGGACGAGTGTACTCGACGGCCTTGCGATAGATGGGGTCGACCAAGTCGAAAGCGGCCATAGCGGTCTCGTACTCGGCATAGCCCTCGGTCTGCTGCGTGAGCTCCATGGCGATCATGGTCACGACGGCGGAGTTGGTACGGCCCATGCAGGACTCGTCGACGGCCAAGCTGTCATACTGGATCTTGTAGTCGCAGACCTCGGTGAGGCCGGACTCGTCGACATAGATTGCGATGGTGCTGGCGCCGTGGTCCTTGGCGACCTGGGCGGCGACGATGGTCTCCTTGGTACCGCGCATGGACACGACGACGGCCAGGGTGTTCTCGTTGACGTAGGCAGGGGTTGCGTGCACGAACTCGTTGCTGGTGTAGCTGGAGCTCACGACCTGCGTGGCCTCGTGCTCCATAAAGTACTGGGCAGGATAGTTGCCGCCGTTGGATCCGCCGGCGCCAATCCACACGACGCGCTTGATGCCGCCCTTGTCTACCTTGTCGGCCAAAACCTGGGAGACGACGTCCTTAACCTGTTCCTGAGTAGTCATCGTGCATCAGCCTTTCTTCTCGTTTGATGCTCTCGATGGCATACAAGTTACATATATGTTTTGGTTATGTCGACTAGTTGTATGCTATATTTGTCTTAGAAATTTTGCTGGTAAGGTTTTCGGTAGCTCGATACCAGCGGTTTTATTGTTGTGTTGAATACATGCTTGCTTAGATAAGCATACAAGTTAGATATAGGCTGATCGCATGAACGCTTCATCTAAAAAGAAACTGAGCCAATACGAGCGCTTGGCGGGCATGCTGCGTGACCGCATCGCCGCCGGCGTCTACGCGCGCGAAGACAAGCTGCCGTCCGAGATGGAACTCATGGACGAATCGGGGCTGTCGCGCAGCACCGTACGCCACGCCCTTAAGGTACTCGTTGATGAGGGCCTGGTACGCACCGAGCGCGGGCGTGGCGCCTTTGTGGCCGACACGCCCGCGCTCCACGAGAACAACCTGGTGTTTTCGAGCTATACCAAGCAGGTCGAAGGCCAGGGCATGAAGCCCACCACGCGCACGGTGGACTCGGGCTTTACCAAGGCGGGCGGCAGCATAGCTAAGTTCTTTGATGCCGCCGTGGGCAGCAAGCTCGTCAAACTTGTCCGTCTGCGTTATCTGGACGATGCGCCGCTGTGTCTGGAGACCACCTATCTACCACCGAGCTTTGAGGCACTCATCAATCGTGATATCAACGGTTCGCTCTACGCCACGCTGCGTCAAGAATTCCATCGCGCGCCGGCACAGGGGCACAAGACCTTTGAGGTGTGCTATGCCTCGCAAAACGAGGCGTTTTTGCTCAACGTTGAGCGCGGGCAGGCGCTGATTCTGATCACCGACTACGTCTACGACACCGACGGCCGCCCGCTCCACGTCTCCAAGCGCATCCAACGCACCGACCGCGCCAAATACACCGAGCCCATCGGCTAACCTGCCAAAATAAACCTGTCCCTACATGGCAGGTTTGGGGAGGTCGGGGAACCAGGTTGGCTTAGGTTGGTTGGGCGTGCGCTCGGCTAGGACCAACTCCATCCAGCACATGTCGTACCAGCGGCCGAACTTTTGGGCGCAGCGGTCAAAGGCACCCACCAGGCGGTAGCCCATATGGGCATGGAAATCCTGACTGTTGTGCGTCAGATACTCGTCGTCCTTGTCGTGCGGCACGGCGATGAGCGCGCACATATTGGTGATGCCCATCGCGATCAGGCATTGCTTGAGCGCATCGTGCAGCTTGCGGCCCAGCCCGCCGTGGCGCACATCGCGCGCCAGATAAATCGACGTCTCGACCGACCAGTCGTATGCTTCGCGGCTGTTGAGCGGACTCACATAGGCATAGCCTACCGGACGCCCGTCCAGCTCCATCACCAAATACGGGTAGCGCTTGAGCGTACGCTCGATGCGCCCGGCGAACTCCTCAACGCTCGGCACCTCGTATTCGCAGGTTATCGCCGTCTCGCGCACATATGGCTCATAGATGGCAAGCAACGCCGGCGCATCATCGGGCGTCGCCGGGCGAATCGTCGGCTCGGACATCTCGGTCATACAACCCTTCTCCCCCAAAAGCAAAGGCCACCCTACGCCAAAACCAGCGCAAGGCGGCCCCTCGTCATTACATCAGGCTACAGGACAGCCGCCAACGCGTCGATATCCTCCTGCGTCGTAGCCCAGCTGGTGCAAAAACGCACTACCGTGTGGGTCTCGTCGTACTTTTCCCAGTACTCGATCGAGGCATGCTCGCGAATGCGAGCCATGTCCTCGTTGGGCAGAATCACGAACTGCTGGTTGGTCGGCGTCTCCAAGAAGAACTGGTAGCCGCGCTCGTGCAGCACGCGACGAAGCGCCTGCGCGGTCTCAATCGCCTGGCGACCAATCTCAAAATACAGGCCATCGGTAAAGAGCGCCTCAAACTGCACGCCCGTCAGGCGGCCCTTGGCCAGCAACGCACCATGCTGTTTAATGCGCGGAATGGGATGCGCCGGGGCGCGCATGCCGCAAAACACCACGGCCTCGCCGCAAAGCGCGCCGCACTTGGTGCCGCCAATGTAGAACACGTCACACAGCTGCGCCAGCTCGGGCAGGGTGATGTCGCACTCATCGGCCGCCAGCGCATAGGCCAGGCGAGCGCCGTCCACAAACAGCGGAATCTCACGCTTCTGGCACACCGCATGAATCGCCGCGAGCTCGGCCTTGGAGTACAGCGTGCCGTACTCGGTCGATAGGCTCACGTACACAGCGCCCGGGAACACCGTGTGCTCGTAGCTCTCGTTTTCGTAGAACACCTGGATATAGTTCTCGAGGTCCTCGGCGTGCATCTTGCCCTCGTAGCCGGGGATGGTGAGCACCTTGTGGCCGCCAAACTCGATAGCGCCTGCCTCGTGACAGGCGACGTGGCCAGTCTCGGCAGCAACAACGCCCTCGTAGGGCGCAAGCAGCATGTCGATCACCGTCGCGTTGGCCTGCGTGCCGCCCACCAGAAAAAACACGTCGGCATCGGGGGCCTGACAGGCCTCGCGGATAAGCTGCTTGGCACGCTCGGTGTGTGCATCGGTACCGTAGCCGGGCTGCGGCTCCATGTTGGTGTCGACGAGCGCCTGCAGCACTGCCGGATGTGCGCCGTGGGAATAATCGTTGTTAAACGCGAGCATGGCAATCCTCTCTTACCGGGTATCGGTCAGATGATTCAAACGGGGCTATTGTACGCCGTTGGGATAGGCAATGCGCGCGGCAAGGCACTCAAGCGCCAGCACCAGGGCAAAGCCGCAGCTCACGTCACTCAAAAAATGCGCTCCGATCACGATACGGCCAAAGGCGACGAGCGCCGCGACCGCAGCCGCCGTCCAAAAGGCCATGCGGCGGCGCGACGGTTTTTCCTTAAAGGCCGCCGCGGGAAGCCCAGCGAGCATGAGGCCGATTGCCGCGTGCGCCGTGTGTCCGCTCGCAAACGACTTAAAGCCGTCCTTGACTACACCGGCGGCAATATAGGCCCACTTGTCGGGGTTGCCGATCACCCACCACGGCTGAAACTCGAGTCCCTGCGTCACCTCGATCACGCGCATGCGCGGGCGCGACCACAGCGGCTTGACGATCACGTTGAGGATAATGGCCTGAGCGACCCACACGGCAAGTACCATCAACGCCCAGCGCGTGAGCTCGTCGGGCGCGGTGTCGCGCGTAAGGCGATAGGCAATAACGTTAACCGCAATTACCAGCACAAACGTCAGCACCAGCTGAAACGCGATGAGCTTGCCGCCGACGCGCAGCGATCCGATAATCTCGTAGCCGACCAGACCCACGTTGATCAAAACGCCCAGCGCAGCGAGCCATTTGCTCCCCCTGGAATCGGGGCGTGCCGAGCGCACGAGCATAACGCCCGCGATGCTCGCCGTCAGCTCGAACGGCAGCTCGCCGGCCGCCTCGACAAAGCGACCGTACATGCTGCCGATGTTGAACAGCGCGCTCGAAATCTGATAGTCGAAGAAACTGCCCACGCCCAGACAAAGACACAGGACAACCGCGATAATGGCGACGTCTTTCTTATAGATGTATCCGAACATGCTTTCCTTTCGATGGAACCAGAGTGCCCAAATGGGGCGTTTGCAGCGTCGACCCGTTAGTCGTCGTCGCTGGCACCCAACTGCTGCAGCAGCATGAGCGCCGCGGCCACCGGGCCGGTGCCGTCGTTGGCGTCGAGGCCGCGACCCAGGCCGCTGCCCGCACCGGCGCCCGCCTTGTAGGGCACCGACAGCTTGCGGCTCTTGGGAAAGTTCACCGCACCATAGCGGGTCTTAAGCTCAAAGGCCACCTTCTTGGGCACGTCGACGCCCAAAAACGTGATGCGACCGCCACTGAGCGTGACGCTCTCGAGCCCCAGGCGCTCGCCGCGAATACGGATGCGCGCGCGGTTGAACAGGTTGAGCCCCGCCAACGGCAGCTCACCGTGCGCGGCCTCGGTCTCTTCCTGTACCTCGTCGATGCTCTCCAGGTCCTCGGCCGCTGCGAGCTTACGGTACACGAGCACGCGCTGATCCACCGCCGGCAGGTACTCCTCGGACAAGAAGTAATCGGCCGGCAGGTTAATGCCCACGCTCGCCGCCTCCACGCCGGCGTCGTCATCGCCGCGCGCCTCGGCCACCGCCTGGCCCAGCATCTGCGTAAACAGGTCAAAGCCCACGCTCGACAGGTTGCCGTGCTGCTCGGCGCCCATAAGCGAGCCGGCGCCGCGAATCTCCAGGTCGCGCATGGCGATGCGCATGCCGCTGCCCAGGTCCTGGAACTCGGAAAGTGCGGTCAGGCGCGCCGTCGCCTCCTCGGTGAGTGGCAGCTCGCCCGGGAACATAAAGTACGCGTAGGCCTGCGTGGCAGAGCGACCCACACGGCCCTTGAGCTGATAGAGCTGCGCCAGGCCTAGGCGCTGCGAATCCTCGATGATGAGCGTGTTGGCGGTCGCGTTGTCGATGCCGCTCTCCACGATGGTCGTGGCAATGAGCACGTCGATCTTTTTGGTCGCGAACTCAATCATCACGTCCTCGACCTCGCGCGGGCTCATCTTGCCGTGTGCCACGCCCACGCGCGCCTCGGGCGCGGCCTCATGCACGCGCGCCACGGCGTCATCGATGGTCTTAACGCGGTTGGACACGTAGTACACCTGACCGCCGCGGCCCACCTCCAGGCGAATCGCCGCACTCACCACGTCGGGGTCGTACTCTCCCACGTGCACGATCACGGGGCGGCGCCCGGTCGGCGGCGTGGTGATCAGGCTCATGTCGCGCACGCCGCTCGTGGCCATCTGCATGGTTCGCGGAATCGGCGTTGCCGAAAGCGTGAGCACGTCAATCTGCTCACGCAGGTTCTTGAGCTGCTCCTTGTGCTGCACGCCAAAGCGCTGCTCCTCGTCGATGATCACCAGGCCCAGGTTCTTGGGGTTCACATCGGCCGAAAGCAGGCGGTGGGTGCCGATAAGCACGTCAATCGTGCCCTCGGCAAATGCCTTGAGCGCGCGCTTTTGCTGCGCCGGCGTGCGGAAGCGGCTGAGCACCTCGACCTCAAGGCCAAACGGAGCAAAGCGCTCAAAGAACGTCTCGTAGTGCTGCTGGGCCAGAATGGTCGTGGGGCAGAGCACCATGACCTGGCGGCCGGAGTCAACGCACTTAAACGCCGCGCGCAGAGCGACCTCGGTCTTGCCAAAGCCCACGTCGCCGCACAGCAGGCGGTCCATGGGCTTGGGCGCCTCCATGTCGGCCTTAATGTCGGCGATGGCCTCCAGCTGGTCGCGCGTCTCGTCGTAAGGGAAGCTCTGCTCCATCTCGATCTGCTCGGGCGTGTCGGGCGGGCAGGCGATACCGGTAATCGACGAGCGGCGCGTATACAGATCGACCAGGTCAAACGCCAGCTTTTTGGCGTTCTTGCGTGCCTTGTTGGTGGCACGCGTCCAGTCGGCGGTATTGAGCCTGGTCAGGCGCGGCTTGTCACCGTCGGGACCGACGTATCGCGTGATGCGGTCGACCTGCTCGAGCGGCACGTAGAGCTTGTCGCCGTCGGCATATTCCAGCAAAAAGTAGTCGCGCTCCTTGCCGCCCACTTCTTGGCGCGCGATCTCGCTAAAGAGTGCGATGCCGTGAGTGGCGTGCACCACGTAGTCGCCCGGCTTAAACGGGAAGGTGATCTGCGTAATGTCCACCTTGCGGCGGCTGCGCGCGCGGTTGGCGTCCATGCGGGCGTTGAGGTCGGCAATCGAGAACACGGCCAGGTTGGCATCGGGCACCACCACGCCCTGCGGCAGAGCGGCATCGACAAAGGTCACGCGTCCGCGCGAGATAGTAGGCACGGCGGCGCCGGCGGCTGCCTGGGCGGCACCTGCCTCGAGCGAGCGGGCGTTGAGCGCATCGGCCTTGCGCTCGCGAATTGCAGCATGGGCATCCTGACGGGCAGCACGGTCGGCAGAATCTGCCGCCGCCACGCGCACGCGCTCGCCAATGACGCCGGCGTTTTCGGGCGCCGCGGTCAGCGATTCCTCAAAGGTAATGCCCTCGTCGCCAAAGGTGAGCTCCATCGACTCGCGCGCACCGCGGTCGGGAATGGCAAACACGCAGGCGTAACGCTTGCCCACGACTTCCTGAATGCGCGTCATAAAGCGATTGTCCGAACCCGCGATGGCCGGCTGCTCAATCTTGAGCTCGGCCGTAACCGCACCGCCGGCACGGATGAGGCTTACGTAGTTCAGGCGCTGCTGAGCACCAAAATCGAGCTGCTGGGCACGTACATACAGGCCATCCAGTCGGTCGACCCCCGCCTCGCCGGCACGGGCCTCGATATCCTCGTAGGCACGCAGGCAATCGTCGAACAGCGAGCGCGGCTCGGACAGCACCACGAGCGCCTTGCCGCTCACGTGCGCCAGCGGGCTCACGGTCTGGCCGTACATCACCGGCAAAAAGCGGTCGAGCTCGGGCGTGACGATGCGCGCATCCACCATCTCGAGCAGCGCTGCCAGTTTGCTGTCGTCCTGGCTGGCGCGGTAGAGCGCCACATGCATGTTGTGGACAGCCTCGTCGGTGAGCGCCAGCTCGCGACAGGGGAAGATCTCGATGCTGTCCTCGTTGCCGATGGTTTGGCCCGTAGAGCTCACCATGCGGCGGATGCGATCGATCTCGTCGCCGAAGAACTCGATGCGCACGGGCGCTTTTTCCTGCGCGGGGAACACCTCGACGGTGTCGCCGTGCACGCGGAACAGACCGGGCGCGTCCGCGGCGCCAGCGTTGGTGTAGCCCATGCCCACCAGACGCTGCGGCACCTCGTCAAAAGGAATCTCCTCGCCCACCGCAAAGGTCGTGGACTCCCAGTAGCGGCTCTCGACTGGCGGCACGCAGCGCAGCAGCGCGCGGGCCGAGGCAACCATGATGCAGTTGTCCCCGCGCACGATGCGTCCCAGGGCCTCGCAGCGCTGCGCTACCACGGCGTCGTCGGGCGCCTGCTCGCGCCACGGATAATCCTTGCGCTCAGGAAAACGGCACACATGCGCCAGGCCCACGTAGGCGGCAAGGCTACGAGCGGCGCGATCGGCCGCATCCTCGCCACTCACAACGTAGACCGTGGGGCGCGGGCGGCGCGCAAACTGAGCGGCCGCCATAAGCGTGCGACCCGACTGCGACACGGCCAGCGTCACGTCCTCGCCGGCATCGAGTCCGGCCTCGACGGTCTGCAGCGCCTCGGCAGTGTAGAGCTGCGCGGCTATACGGTGAATGAGCATGCTGTTCCTCCGGCATTGCAACGCCAAAAGCCCGCCGGGGCAAGCTCGGCGGGTCGTTCGTCAAATACATTGTCTGTCATGGTAGCGCATGGAGAGGACTCCGGCTCAAGGGCAAACCCAGCCCCGCAAAAAACGCCAGACGAAGATGCGCTCCGCCCTACCCCGCTACGCGCACGCTGGGGCACAAATCTGCCAGCGGACACTCGTCACACTTGGGTTTGCGGGCGTCGCAGATCTCGCGACCGAAGGTGATCCACTGATGGTTGACCGACTCCCAATACTCGTGCGGCAAAATCTTGAGCAGATCTTGCTCGGTCTTGAGCGGCTCCTTTGCATGCGTCTTGGGACTCAGCATCAGGCGGTGCGCAATGCGGTTGACGTGCGTGTCCACCGCAATGCCCTCCACGATGCCATACCCCACGTTGAGCACGATGTTCGCCGTCTTGCGTCCCACGCCCGGCAGCTTCACGAGTTCCTTCATGTCGGCCGGCACCTCGCCGCCATAGTCGGCGACGATCATCTGCGCGGCCTCGACGGCATGCTTGGCTTTACTCTTGTAGAAGCCGAGTGACTTGATAGTGTCTGCCACGTCAGCCACGCTCGCCCCGGCCATGGCCTCGGGCGTGGGCCACTGGGCAAACAGCCGCGGCGTCACCTTGTTGACCTGCGCATCGGTCGTTTGCGCCGAAAGCAGCACCGCGATCAGCAGGCGGAAGGGATTCTCGTGGTCCAAAAAGCACTCGACCGGGCCATAGCGACGGTTGAGACGCTCGCACACCTCAACGGCGCGCTCGCGCTTGGCGGCATTGGTCTCGCGTGGCATAACGACTCCTCGGCTCAACGGCACAATAAACTAATGGGCACAATTGTCCCACGTCCGAGACGCTTACGCCTCCAAGAATGCGCCGGTCTGACGGCTCCACAGGCTCGCGTACTCACCACCCGCCTCGACGAGCTGCGCATGCGTGCCGTCCTCGACGATCTCGCCATCGGCCAGCACCACAATGCGGTCGAGCGCCGCCACGGTGGACAGGCGGTGCGCCACCACAATGGAGGTACGTCCACGCATCAGGTTTTCGAGCGCCTCCTGCACCAGCGCCTCGGACTCGCTGTCGAGGGCAGAGGTCGCCTCGTCGAGCACCAGAATCGGCGCGTCGGTTAGGATGGCGCGGGCGATAGCCACGCGCTGACGCTGGCCGCCCGAGAGCTTGACGCCGCGCTCGCCCACCATGGTGTCAAAGCCACGAGGCAAGCGGTCGATAAACTCGGTCGCATTAGCCAAGCGAGCCGCCTCGCGGATCTGCTCGTCGGTGGCGTCGGGGCGGCCGTAGGCGATATTCTCGCGAATGGAGCGATGGAACAGCAGCGCCTCCTGCGGCACGTAGGCAACCTGGCGGCGCAGGCTCTGCTGCGTGCAGTGCGAGACATCCTGACCGTCCACGAGCACGCGGCCGCCCTGAACATCGTCCAGGCGCAGCAGCAGCTTGGTGAGCGTCGTCTTACCCGAGCCCGATTTGCCCACCAGGCCCACGCGCTGGCCCGCCGCCACATGAAGTGTCAGGTCATCGAACACGCTCTCGCCCGCCGCAGCGTCACGGTACGCAAAGCTCAGGTGCTCAAAATCAATCGCGCCCTCGGTCACTTTAAGCTCGGGAGCGTTCTCGTCGTCTGCCACCAGACGCGGCTCGTCCAGCACGCGCGTCATCTCGGCCGCATCGCCCAAAGCGCGGTTAATGCGCTGCATCATGGAGCTTACGTAGTTCAGGCGCATGGTGAGGTTATAGGTGTAGGTAAAGATCATGACGAGCGAGCCGGCCGAGATGCCAAACCACGCGTTGCCGCCCGCCACGAACACACTCACCACGGCCATGGTGATGACGATAAGGCCCGAGGTCGTAAAGTTGCGCTGCATCATGGCGTGCATCGAGACCGTCTCGGCGTCGCGCGCGGCACGATCGGCGGCGTCGAACAGATCGCGTTCAAAGTCCTCGCGCCCGCAGGTCTTGACGGCCAAGATGTTCGTGACCGCGTCGGAGAGCACGCCCGAGAGCTTGTTCTGCGCGGCGGACGTCGCGGCCGAAAGCGGCATGATGCGCTTGTACATAAGCCAGACAAACGCGATGTAGACGACCATGATGCACACTAGGATCACGGTAAACGTCGGCACCACCGGGGCGAGTGCGGCCACGGTGCAGATGACCGAGGTGATGGTGGGGATGAGCGAATACACCGTCACGTCGACCAGACCCGTGTAGCCGCTCATAAAACGGCTCGTCTGGCTCACAAGCGATCCGCCAAAGCGGCTAGTATGGAATGTCATGGATTGGTTGGAGAGCGTGTCGAAGCATAGACGCGCCAGGTGATAGTTGCCCGCAATCTCAAGCTTGTAGACGGTGTAGTCTTGCAGTTTGGAGAGGATCTGACCCACCAGGTTAACGAGTACGAGCGCCAGGATATAGGGGCCGAAGACCTCAAACACCTGGTCGCCCACCACGGGAGCGGCTTGAACGCGGTCGACAATAAGGGCCATCACATAGGTATTGGCAAACGTCAGCAAAAAAAAGATGTAGCCCGCCGACGAGAGCACCGAGAGAAAGACAATCAGCGGCTGCGTGCGCGTGACGTCCCAAAAACGCTGCAGCGTGCGACGCACGGTGGAGCGGCTGAGCGGGCTGGTGCTTCTCTGGGACATGGGCTTCCTTTCGCGTCTGATAGGGCGAAACGCCATTGTTGCACACTAAAGCGCACTTCAGGCAAGCGCGATGCGAAAAGCAGCGGGGCACCCGCGTTTACGCCGGCGCCCCACCGTCTTGTTGCAATTAGTCCTCGTCTTTTTGGTCTGCGAGCAGCTCCACGGACGTAAGCCCCAAAATCTCGTCGGCCTCCTCGGCATCTTCCAGCACGTCAATGTCCTTGAGCTTGCGCTCCATGACGTTGGTGCGCGTGGTGATGATGCCCTCGACCGTTTTGCCCGCGGTCTCGATCTGCTGCTGGGCGCGGCGCAGCGCCTTTTGATAGCGCGGCAGCTCGGCCTTGACGGCGGAGAGCACGCGCAGCACGTCGTCGGTACGTTTTTGCAACTTAAACGTCTGATAGCTCATCTGCAGACTGTTGAGGATGGCCGCCATGGTGCTGGGACCGGCTACGTTGACGTGATAGTCGCGGCCCAGGGTCTCGATAAGCCCGGGGCGGCTGACGACCTCGGCGTACAGTCCTTCAAACGGCACGAACATGATGCCAAAGTTGGTCGTTGCCGGCACACTCAGGTACTTTTCGCAGATGTCCTTTGCCTCGCGTTTCACCATCATATCGAGCGTCTTGCGCGCTGCGGCAACGGCCTCCGCATCGCCCGACTCCTGGGCGTCGATCAGATGCTCGTACGCGTCGCCCGGGAATTTGGAATCGATCGGCAGCAGCACGGGATCGCCCTCGTCTACCGGCAGCTTGACGGCAAACTCAACGCGCTCCGAGGCACCGGGCTTGGTGGCGACGTTTTCCAGATACTGGTCGGGTGTAAGGATGTCCGCCAGAATTGCACCCAGCTGCACCTCGCCCAAAATGCCGCGCGCTTTTACATTGCCCAGCACACGCTTGAGGTCGCCTACGCCGGTGGCGATAGATTGCATATCGCCCAGGCCCTTATACACGGCCTCGAGCTGGTCGCTCACCTGCTTAAACGATGCCGACAGTCGGTCGTTGAGCGTGCGGGAGAGCTTCTCGTCCACCGTCGCGCGCATCTGATCGAGCTGCACGTTGTTGTCTTTGCGGATGGCGCCCAGCTGAGCATCGACCGTCTCGCGCACCTTGTCCAGGCGATGCTCGATGCCCTCGCGATTGGCGCCGAGCTGTTGGGCCGTCTCGCGGCGCAGGTCATCCATCCGGTCACCAGCTTGCGAGAACTCGCGTGCGATGGTCAGGTAACGTTGCTGCTCCACGGCCGCATCGGTCGTCTGCTGCTGCGCGATGGCATTGGCCGTGCGGCGGGTTTCGGCCAGCGCGACGTTCAGGGCATCGAGCGCGTTGTTGGCCTGCTCGAGTGCTGCCAGCGTTTCCGCGCCACCGTCGCCACGCTCCCGCAACTCGGCACGCAGGCTCTTGAGCTGAAGGGCGCAAGCCGCAGCAACCCCCACCGCCACCAAGGCGATCGCAACAAGCACAATATCAATAGCAGACATAATCTCCGCCCAACAAACCCAATCGAGCACCAATCAAAACCGCGATCAATCTTACCCCGCCACACACACCGGGCGCCCGGCCCCTTCTTGGGTGCCCCTCTCCTCCGCATATTCCATAATGCGGCGCGCCGTTTTCCTGCTCACCTTTGAGTCATCGCCGGCCAAGTATGCGTATACGTTTCCTTTATTCAGGCGCAGAGCACGGCAGAGGCCATAGCGCGTTACACCCGATTCCTCCAATGCTTCCAGCGTTTTCTTTCTCATCAGGGCGTTCACCCTTCTATCGGCCGCCGGCTTTTCCTTCACCGCTCTATACGCACGCCAAACGTTGGCATAACGATTTGGGAGCTCACTTTTGGCGCATAGAGACGCCATGCTACCCGTTTGGGCGTACAAGGACAAAACGCCTCGGTAACCCTCTTCCATCCACGAACCCTCGGATAAGCCCAGAACGTATTCGGCTTTACCCTGTGCCAAAGCGAGCAAAAACAGGGGCTCCGCCACGCGCGGCGCAACCGTCGTCGCTTGCTTAACCAGTTTTCTAAAACTGAGCGACTGCTGTCCGGATAGCTCTCGGCAATAGCCTTTTAAGAATCCCTCAAAGGTCAGATTCAACCGAGCACCTCCTTTTTGTATTGGCTGTATGCGCAGACCATCTCTTGATAACTCCGCTCCGAAGGCGACGACGCCAGCGCCTCGCCCTCGTCGAATATAAGCCGTTCGAGCAGTCCCCAATCAAGTCGGTCGACGAATGCCTGGCTATGAAGATCGATGATGTCGTTCGGACGACAGGCATAGAGCTTCATTACCGCCAGGTCCTCCAAGGATGGCGTAAAGTACCTGATAAAGCGCGCCCCAATATCCAAGGGAATCAAACGATCTTCGTAATTGAACGGCATCTGATTACAATATGCCACCGCCATACCATTCACCTCGGGGTATCGAGCTATGATCTCGCGGAGGCACCTATCTGCCTCAAACACATCAATGTCATGTGTAACCGAACGATTCGTCACATCGTTTAGCATGAAGGCGCTTCCTCCCACCAATACAACGTTCGGCCTGTCGTCTCTTGGACCTATTTCCAGCTCCGCCTCTTCGTCAATGCCCAAAAGAGTCTGCTCTAAATCCTGCTTATACATAGCAAATCCTATTATTATTTATCTTCAATAATACTATTCAGTCGCACGACAGGACCCACAGGATGCAAGAATTCTGCTCGTGGCGATAATTCGTACACCCTGGAAGTCCTAATGTGACAAACGCTAACTCTCCCAGCCGGCGCGGATGGTTGTTGCGACATCGCCTAGGCGCTGGCCCAGGGCCGCTAGATGCTGGAGCACCTCATTGGGCGAGGCACCGTTGAGAATGCACGTGAGGGCATATGAGGCCAAGAAGATTGCCGCAAGTCCTAGCGGAATGAGCACGATCATCGCCAATGTGCGCAGGCGCTGGCCCACGCGGCGACGACGCGCACGACGCTTGTCGAACGCGAGCTCCTGCGCATATGAATCTTGCTGTACGGAATAGGCCTCTGGTGCCGATTCGCACCCGGGCACGGCTGCAGGTACAGCAGCGGGCACGACGTTTTGCACGGGCGCCTGGTTGGCAACCCCTTGCATTTGCATCTCTATAAGCCGCCGCTGCTGCCGCAGCATGCGCTCGGCTTGTTGCTGTGGGGTCTCAAGAAACAGGTCCATGTTGGCCTCCAAAATCGGAGCGTTCGACGCTTACGACCAGCATCCCGCACCGCCATGACCGCGACAACGCAATCGCCGGCAATAGCCACATAGTTTCTTTTGCTCAAAAGCTGTCGAAAAGCTCAATAACTCCCCTACCAGCACTTTCTCTGAGCTTTTTTCGCCAGCAATCTTTTGGCCTTCCACCCTTACGCCAACTGACCAAAATCTAACCAAAAGCTTGACGAAAATTGTGGAGACCGGGACCCCACACAAAAAGTGCCGCCCCAAAGGGGCGGCACACAAACCAATCTATTAGCCAAAACTCGTTGGCAAGCCCGCGTCGTCAGACCCGCGGCGCATGCCTTTGCCTCGCGTGACTCTGCGAAGCCGTGAGCGAGAGGGAAAGGGATGCGCCGCGGGTCTGACGTCCGGAGCGGTGAAACCAGCAGTTGCCCTGCGCTCCGTGGTCGGTGAGGACAGACTACATGCCCGCGAGACCGCGGGCGGCGGTGGCGCACATAAACGCCAAGGCTAAAATCACGAGCGAGCCCGCAATGTCTGCCAGCACGCCCATTGCACGACGCTCAAACAACCAGCTCTCAAAGTGCGGGGCGACGTTGCGCCAAACACGCCACAGCAAGATGCCCATACCGATGACGCCTGGGATATTGAGCAGTAGGATCTCGGAGCACAAAAGACCGATCAGGTTGCCGGCGGCAAAACCAGCGTCGCCCTCGCAGTATTTGCGATAAATCATGTACAACATGTACGCCACAAACGGCTGCAGGCACGCAGAGATAAACGTAACCACCATCGAGGGGTCCTGAGAAAAGACATCGGTGAGTTTATCGACACTCGTGGCATCTTTCGAAGCCAAGAACAAGCCAATGACCACCACGGGCACCACGCCCAAGATAACCTCGACCAGAGTAAACAACTTAGCAGTCAGATCCTCGCTAGCCGTATTGAGGTGAGGCGCCCACTCAGGATGAGCATGCGCGCCAACCTTCTTGTCCTTCTCGACACGATCGACCTTTTTACCCTCGGCAACCCGACGACCAGGATCCTTGCGAGTTCCCGCCGCAGCAACCCGAGCCCGAGACTTCTTACCCATACAAAAACACCCCATCAGGTAGTAGATAAACTAAAAGTCGCCACCCAGTGTACCCCACCCATGAACGGTGCCGTCCCAACCAGTCCCCATACAAAAACGTGCCGCCCCGATAGGGGCGGCACACAAACTTAGTTATCAGCTTTTCTGTAGCGAGCACGCAACGAACCAAAGCGGGCCGGGAGGGCCGGACTACCTTCCCTCAACGCGACCCTGCGAAGCCGTGAGCGAGGAGGGAAGGTAGTCCGGCCCTCCCGGCCCAGCTCACGCCAGCGCCAAGCGCTAGTAGTTCACCACCTGCTCCTCAAAGTACGCCTTCGGGTGGTTACACACCGGGCACACCTCAGGCGCCTCGGCACCAACGTGCAGGTGCCCGCAGTTCAGGCACTTCCACACCTTCACGCCCTCACGCTCAAACACCTCGCCCGACTCGATGCGCTCGACGAGTTTGTTGTAGCGCTCCTCGTGGGCCTTCTCGACGGCGGCGACGCCACGGAACTTCTCGGCGATCTCGACAAAGCCCTCCTCCTCGGCGGTCTTGGCGAACTCGTCGTACATCGTGGTCCACTCGTAGTTCTCGCCTGCAGCGGCATCACGCAAGTTATCCAGGGTGTCGGGAACGGCGCCGTCGTGCAGATACTTAAACCACAGCTTGGCGTGCTCGGACTCGTTGCCCGCCGTCTCGGCAAAGATATTCGAGATCTGAACGTAGCCATCCTTCTTGGCCTTAGATGCGTAGTAGCGATACTTGGTATGCGCCTGGGACTCACCGGCAAAAGCGGTCTCGAGGTTCTTCTTGGTTTGAGAGTTCTCAAAATCCATAGGTGTACTTCCCTTCAACATGCCGCCCGTAGGCTTCGAGCGGCCTTGTCTTTAGGATGCCCTCAAGCCGAGAATTTAAACCTTACAATCCTCTTCTTCAGATTCGGGTTGGCTACACGCTTAGCCAGCGGTCACCCTCGGAGCGGCAAAAGCCCTCGCGCTCCAAGTCGGCCAAAATGTCTGCGACAAGATCGTGATCGACCGACTCGCGGCCGGCTGCCGTCTCCATCTCGTTAACGCCTGCAACGGCTTCATCAAGCGTAATGCCCGACGGCCGCCCATCGCGCGCAGCCAGCAGCATGCGCACAATATGGGCGCGCTTTTGACGGCGCGAGCCCTCAAACTTGGACTGACGGCTATAGCTCGCCGAGCGCCTGGACGGATTGGGCAGCGTCTTCTTAAGATACGCGCCATAATCCAGCAGCGCGTAATACCATGCGCGCGGCGTGTCGGCATCATCGAGCGGCACGGCAAAGGGAGCGATCTCATCCGCCGTCGCACCAGGGGCCGCCGGACAGGCGGCCTGAATCAGCGGCACCAGCTCGCGATCGGGGACGGCCGGCACGTCGGGAAAGAAATGATGCAGAAAGACCGTGCGCACGTTGGTCTCCAGATACACACCCGGTAGATCGAACGCAAACGACCGGATGCCCTGCGCCGTCGCCGGGCCAATACCAGGCAGGGCGACCAAGTCGCGAGTCTCACGTGGAAACTCCCCACCCCAGTCTTCCATAACGCACTGAGCGGCTCTGTGAAGCGCCAGGGCACGTCGGTTGTAGCCCATCCCCTGCCAAGCATCCAAAACGTCGGAAGGAGCGGCCTGAGCGAGCGCCTGTACGGTCGGAAAGCGGTCGAGCCACGCGGGCATACGCGTCTCCACACGCGGCACCTGCGTTTGCTGCAGCATAACCTCGGAAAGCCAAATAATGTACGGGTCGCGCGTGCGGCGCCACGGAAGGTCGCGATAACGCAGGGCCCCTTCCGAACGAATCATCGAACGAAAGGGGTCCTGAATCATAGCTATGCTCCTTATGCGGCGCTATTCCTCCCGGCAAGCGCACGCACAGGTGGCGTACTCGGGAAACGCATCGCGGTCGGCGAACTTGGAATCGACGGCCGGGAACTGGCGGTGAGCGACGATATCGCCCAGCGAAACGGAATCGAGGTAGTCGCGCATCAGCGCTTGAGCTCCGGCCCACAGGGGATGATAGCAGCACGTGCCCATGCGCGCACAGTCGCCATCGGGCGCGGTGCAATCGTTCATGACCATGGGGCCCTGAACGGCCTCAACGACCTGGCGGATGGTGACATCGTCGGGGCTGACCTTAAGACGCATGCCGCCATGGACGCCACGCAGGCTCTCCACAATACCGGCCTGAACCAAACCATGCTGAATCGAACGGGCAAACGAATACGGGACATTGACCTCTTCGGCGGCGGTGCGAACAGAAAGCAGACGCTCCGGGTCCTCGGCAAGCATCGCGAGCATGCGAAGGGCGTAATCAGTCTTCCTCGATATGTCCATTTTTCCCCTTTCAAGGAATAGGAACAGCTCGAACGAGCTCCGGGGCCGAGCTTGTGTCGAGACGCTAAATGACCGCCAGGACATCCAAATGGTAAATCGGATATCCACTGAGTGCCGCGCTTGGAGCGAAATGCATCAGATGCGGCGCACAGTGCAATTTAGTATAACCTAACCCCCTGTCTCGTAGAACAGGTGTTGCGCAACAAAGCTGTTGTTCAGACAGATATACTTATTAGATTTTACTTGCGTTCCCGAAGGCGCGGGGATTCTGGGCGAAGATGCACCAGGGCGATCGTTCTATCGAAACAAAGTGCATCAAACGCAAAAAGCCACGTCCGAAGACGTGGCTTTAATTGCGTTGGCGGGAAGTACGGGGCTCGAACCCGCGACCTCCGACGTGACAGGCCGGCGCTCTAACCAAACTGAGCTAACTCCCCAGGCAGACGTTCGCGTTTGTTTCCGCTCGCGTGCGCTGCGGGGATTAGTATACACAGAAGTCTGTCCGGCGCGCAACAACTTTTTTGAAAAAATTTTTCGGGGCCATCCGGGAGGGTCTCCGGGGCTGAGGGCGGGGGTTAAGTTTGCTGCTCTACAGTCCTGCGCAAGACGGAAAGCACATTAAGTGCTTTCCTTTGCGTGCGGAACTCGCGACAAACTTAACCCCCGCCCTCAGCCCCGGAGACCCTCCCTGCCGTCACATTATTCAACCAGTTTTGCGGGCGTGCGCCGCTGCGCGGCTAGCCCGCGTGCTCCTCGGCGGGGTTGGTCTGATGGATCTTGTTGAACTTCGGCCTTTGGCTTAAAGAAAAACGGGGGATGCATTGTGCATCCCCCGTTTTTGTTGCGGTTAGTCTAAGTCAATAAACTTGGTGCTTAGGATCTTGCCGTCTTTGACGAGCATTCTGGCCATGGTGGGGCCTCGGGTGCCTCTGGGGTAGCTGGCGCTGCCCGGGTTGAGAACTAAGCAGCGGCCCACTTGGGCTTCTTTGGTTACGTGGGTGTGGCCGTTGATGGCTACGTCTACGGATCCCACCGGAAGGTCTTCGCGGTAGTGGGCTACGGCGAACTTGAGTCCTTCGTAGGTAAAGAGCGCAAGACGGTCTACATCGGGGCCGTAGTCGCGGTAGTAATCGTTGTTGCCCAGTACGGCCCGCACGGGGGCGATGGTGCATAGGTGCTCGTAGTCCATCTCTGACGTGAGGTCGCCGGCGTGGATAATCAGGTCTGCGCCCTCAAGCTCATCCAGGAGCGCAGGCGAAAGATAGCCGTGGGTGTCCGAGATGATGTCGATACGCTTGGCGCTTGCACTGTTCATGGGATCCCTTCCGCAAAAAACGATTCGGCAGATACATACAAAAAGGCCCCACGGCTCCGCAGACGATGGGTCTACAGGGCTGCGGGGCCAGTGTGCTAGAGACTCAGAGCCTTCTTGAGCGGCACGACGCGGCGGCGCGAAACCGGCACGCGTTCGTCGACGCCCGTAATGCCCAGCTGGATGGCGCCCGAGGGCACCGTCTCCACATCCGTGACGCACGCCAAGTTGACGATATAGCGGCGGTGAACACGGAAGAAGCCAAAGTCGCAGAGTTTGGCCTCAAACTGCGCCAGCGAGGTCGTCGACAAAAAGCGATCATCGACGGTATAGATGCAGGAGTAATCGTCCTTGGCCATGATAAAGCGAATGTCGTCCACGGGAATGAGCACCTTGCGGCCGCCCTTTTCCACCGGGATACGCTCGATGGTCACCTTGCTGTCCGTAACCGGCTTGGTGCGTTGCATGACCTTCTCGATCGCGCGATCCAAGCGAGCTTCCTCGACCGGCTTCATCAGATAATCGACGGCATCCACGTCGAATGCCTCGACCGCATGGTCACTATACGCAGTCACAAACACGATCGCCGGCGGATTTTTGAGCTTATGCAGCGCCTCGGCAAGTTGCAGGCCCGAGGCACCGGGCATCGAGATATCGAGAAACACGACATCCACGCGACTTTCCATAAGCATCTCGATGGCGGAGCGGACGCTCGACGCCTCCGTGATCGTGCCGATCTTGCCCGTTTGCTCGAGCAGGAAGCGAAGCTCCGAGCGAGCCGGCGCCTCATCATCCACAATCATCGCACGCAGCATAGGGATAAAACCTTTCGTCAACTAACTACGCCGGGCATCCGTCGCATGACGTTGAGCCCGTAGCCTTTTATTTTACTCTTGAATGTCGAAGATGCTCTCTGACAAATCAAGATGAAGGAGCACTTTGGTGCCCTTGCCCGGCGCCGATTCGACACGCGTATAGGAGTGCGGCCCATAAAAGCGATGGATGCGCTCCGAAATATTGTGCATGGCCACACCGGCGCCGCCACCCTGGGGAGAGCTGGCGTCGGGACGGGCAGAACGCTCGTCAAACAGTCTGGCGGCGGTACCCTCATCCATGCCCACGCCATTATCGGCCACGGCAATCAAGATTGCATCCTCGCCGTCTTGGTGAACGGTCACGTCGATCCTCAGGGCGTCGTCATCGCCCATACCATGACGTACGGCGTTCTCGACAATCGGCTGGATCACGAACGCCGGCACCAGCGTATCTTCCACGTCCTCGGACACATCGAACGTCGCAAGCACGCGGTCCTCGCCAAAGCGGGCCTTCTCAAAGGTAAGGTAGCGCCTGGTCTGTGCGACCTCGCGCGAGACCGGAATAAGCGATCCCGAGTTGTCGAGCGTGGCACGATAGAACGATGAGAACTCACGAAGCAGTTCGCGGGCCCGCAGCGGGTCGGTGCGCGTAAACGATGCAATGGTGTTCAGCGTGTTGAACAGGAAGTGCGGGTTAATCTGCGCCTGCAGCGCACGCACCTCGGCGCGCGCCGTGAGTTCCTTTTGCACCTCGAGCTCGTGGATGGCGAGCTGCGTGGACAAGATCTCGGCAAAGCCCGAGGCAAGCGCGTACTGGGTACGGTCGACGGCGCGCGGGGTCTTGTAGTAGAACTTGAGCGTGCCGACGGTACGATCGCCCACCTTGATGGGGGCGATAATGCCGGCGGGGACTTGGTTGTGCGAGCCGTCCGAGCCCACGACATCCACCATACGGTTGAACGACTGCACGATGCCATGTTCGATAACGTAGCGTGTGGCAAGCGTGTGGATGGGAGTATCGGGCAGCAGTTTTTCCTCAAACTCGCCCGCGCAGGCAAGCACGTTGTCCTCGTCGGTGATGGCCACCGTCATGGCGCGCGTCTCGGGCAAAATGCGCCGGCACACCAAACGCGCCGACTCCTGCGTCAGACCGCCCTTAATGTCCTCGAGCATGGCCGAGGCCACCGAGAGCGTCTCCTCGGTGTACTGGGAGCGCACCGAATCGGGATTGAGCGTCAAAAAGATAAAGATGCACAGCAGCGCGCAGGCAATCACCGTGGCGATCGGCTCGATACCGGTCACCAAGGCAAAAATAAAGTACACCAGCACGCAAATAGCGCAGGCAACGGCAATGATGCGAAAGATTGATATTGAACTATCGCGCTGGGCGCGGCGGTCGATCATTCGGCCCCCTCCAGGATACTGATCAGTTGTGCGTCACGCCAAAGCCCGTCCATGATCTTGGGCCAAAAGCTCTGGAAACGCAGGTAGCTTGCAGCGTTTTGGCGCGCATAGGCCTTTGCCTCGTCGATACCATGGCGCCAGATGCGCAGGTAGCCCTCATGCTCGCGGGTAAACACGCTGCGGACCATAGCGGTCTTGCGCACGCGGTCGTCGAGCTCGCGCGAAATCCACGGGCCCGGGTAGGGCATGAGCGATGCCGCCGTAACGGGAATGAGCTCCTTTTGATGCGCGGCGAATGTCAACTTGGCCCGTTCGTAGTACCAACGGTATACATCCTGCATAAAGCGCGGTGAGCGCTTTTCGGACTCCGGAGGCAGATGGCGCACGGTCCACTCGTTATCGAACCACACGTCGTAGCCAAACATGCGCATGTTAAAGAGGTAATCCAAGTCCTCGCCGCGGGTGATAAACGGGTCAAAGGCCACACGCGTAAAGGCGCGGGCGTGCAGGGCCATCAGGCCGCCGCACACGTAGTTGGAGCGCGAGATGCGGGTGCCCGAGAGCGCCTTTTTCATCCAACGGTTGAACTCGATGCGCTTGGTCCACCAACGATGGCAGATGCCCGCCTTGTCCGTGGGAGCCAGCGGCGAGCCGTCGCGATCGTAGAAATAGCCGCTCTTGACCAAGATCGGCAAGCCCTGACGCGTCTGCTGCCCCAACGCATAGGTCGCGCGCTTCATAAAGTCGGCGTCGATGACAGTCTCATCGTCATCCAAAAAGATAACCGCGTCATGCCCCAGCACAGCGGCGCAGGCTAGCCCCATATTGCGGATGGCACCGTAGCCTCGCAGGCTCACGCACTCGCCCGAACCCTTGGGCGCGATCTGAGCAACCCGGTCTGCGATGCGCGAGGCCTGGGTGTTGGTGACAACGGTGACCTTGAGCGTGGGATGCGCGTCGACAATCTCGTGCACGCGCAGCGACACATCGGCTGTGGCAGAAACGGGACAGACCACCAAAAGGATGATGCGCGGGATGTCACGTACCTGCTCAAGCGAGGCCAGGCAGCGGTCGAGTTCGGGATTGTCGGCGTTGAGTCGCGTCGAATGGTCATAGGTGCCAGGGGCGTTTGCGCAAGCGTCATCGCCCGCCCAATACGTTGGAATCACGACCGTGGCGTTCATGCCTTACCCTCCCTGCAACACAAAAACGGGGCGCCGCCAAACACAGGCGACGCCCCGCGACCTAGCTGATTCCATCATACCCACTTGGGCAAATCATTGCTCGCAAGTCGCAATGTTTATTGCGGATAACCCCAAAAGAGTACCGTGGACAGGCACAATAGCCGCTCGCTCCTATGCGGCATGCTCTGCCGCCCGAGTCGTGCGGGACAGGCGGACCAGCAGCATAAAGCCAACGATCAGCAGCACGCCAATGGAAAGGACGCCCAGCGACGGGTTGCCGGTCAGCGAGGTGACGACCGACACCAGGAAGGTGCCCATAACGCTTGCATAACGACCAAAGATGTCAAAGAAGCCGTAGTACTCGTTGGACTTTTCCTTGGGGATAATGCGGCCAAAGTAGCTACGGCTGAGCGCCTGCACGCCGCCCTGGAACAGGCCGACCATAATGGCAAGCACCCAAAACTCAAAGGCGGTCTTTAGGAAGAACGCGGCGAACAGCACAATGCCCATATAGGCGGCGACTGCCACCAAGATCATGTTGAGCGTGCCCACGCGGCCGGCGAGCTTGCCGTAGATGATGGCGGACGGAAAGGCCACGAACTGCGTAACGAGCAGCGCCAGGACCAACTGGGTCGAATCGATGCCCAAGGCCGAACCGTAGCTGGTGGCCATAGAGATGACCGTGTGGACGCCGTCGATATAGAAGAAGAAGGCGATCATGTAGACCAGCACGGTCTTGTTGTGGGCAATCTCACGCATGGTGTGTCCCACCTCGGAAAACACGCCGCCCACGATATGGCCGATGGTGTCCTCGGGACCGCGCTCGCGACCGTACTTTTGCTTATAGGTACGAATGAGCGGCAGGGTAAAGATGAGCCACCAGGCACCAGTGATGATAAACGACAGACGCGTTGCCAGCATGGTAGGGACGCCAAGAGCGGGGCCACCCATGATGAGCGCCAGGCAGATGACGAACGGCACGGTGGAACCGATGTAGCCCCAGGCATAGCCCGAGCTGGACACGGCGTCCATGCGCTCGTCGGTGGTAATGTCGGGCAGCATGGCGTCGTAGAACGTCATAGAAGAGTTAAGGCCGATGGTGCACAGCACGTACACGGTCAAAAATGCCATGGCGGACATTGGGATAGCCTGCGCCAGGCAAAGCACCAGGCCCGTGAGGAAGAAGCCCAAGAAGAACTTGATCTTGTTGCCGGCATAGTCGGCAAGCGCGCCCAGAATGGGCATGAGCATGGCGATGACCAGCGAGGCGATCGTCTGCGCATTGCCCCAGGCGACCACCAGGTCGGCCGAGGAAGCACCGGTATTGATGGCGTTAAAGTAAATGGGCACCACCGAGGTATTGAGCAGCACGAGGGCCGAATTGCCCACATCATACATAACCCAGTTACGCTCGAGCTTGGTGTATTTCATGGACAGGGACCCTTCGTATTCGCCCGATATGCAGTTAGTTCATCGTACCCTAATTGTCCAGAACCGCCGGTAAGGATTCGGCAAAGGGGCACGCACGGGCCCTATTCCTCGCGGTCGAACTCCTCATCGGCTTCGAGCACGCGACCGCTGTAGTTGACGTGACTGGTCACGGCATCCATGTCACCGGTCTCGATAAAACGTGCGACCGTGCACTCGTAATCGACCAGCGCGCGATCAAAGACCTCGGGGAAACTCTCGTTCGAGACCTCGTCGGTAAAGGGATTCTTCCATGTCAGATAGCCCAGGTTACCGGTGCGCTCGGGCAGCTCCGTCGTCACGCGATGGGCAAGGCCGTCGAGCAGCGAGTAGTCGTGCACCAAGCCCTCAACCAGCGAGATCGCGCGCGTCTTTACGGAGCCGGCCGGCTCAATCGCGCGGTAAAGTCGCTGCATATTGGCAACGGCAGCACCGTACTCCCCCGCCGGAATGTCAATGCCATACACGCGTCCGGCAACATAGCTCATCAGCACGCCGGCCACGCGATTGATGCGATCGGTGGTGACGATCTCGCCCGCCGGCGGGTAATCGTCGACCGTAGCGCCATCGCGTTTAAGCTGCAGCATCAGTACATCCAGGTCGCTCTCGATCACGGCATGGACCTGACTGCTCGAATCCTCAAGCTCTGAGTCGGATTCCACGATGCCAAACTGCTGCTCATAGACAAAGGGGTGGGCGTTGCGGTCGAGCACGTAATGAGACAGCAGGCCCAGCGCAAAGGCGCGACCCAAGCTGGCGTCGCGCGGCAGCAGATGCGACACGCCGTCGCGCAGGCACGCGAACTGGCGAGACATGCGCGACCGATGCATGACCTGCGCCAGCAGCGTGCAGTCGGAAACACGCGGTGTCAGAATGTGAAAGAAAAACGGGTCGGGGCCTTGGTTGCCCAAGATAAAGGCAATGCGCTCTTCATCGGACGTGATGACGCCCTGCGGAAGACGGTCGATGCTTTCCTCGCCAAACAGATGATGGGTGATAAGCGCGGGCATAATGATCCTTTCGATTTCATTCGATGCCACCCATTATGCCCACCGCGCGCCCATGCCAAACCTGCGATGGTAAACGACGGCACGCAAGCCTCTTACGCAAGCCCCAGGTGCGACTTGACCTCGGCGGCGCGACGACGGGACACCGGTACCGTCGAGTTCACGCGGTCGAGCCTGAGCTCCATCAACCCCGTGGAGCCAATCTCGACATTGTGCACGTCTTCCAAATTGACCAGATAGCTGCGATGAACGCGAATAAAGCCCTCGGAGACCAAGCGACGCTCGAGCGAAGAGATCGACTCATTGATCAGGTACGTTCCCTCGGCGCAGATGGCGTTGCAAAAATCGGCGCGCGCCTCAAAGTAGCAGACGTCTGCGGCGGGAATGAACACCTTTTTGCCCCCGCGGTCCACCGTCAGACGCAAAGGCTGGCGCGGAGCGTGGGCAACACGACGGGCACCCAAGGCTGCCTCGATCTTGTCGAGTGCCTTTGACAGGCGTGCGTCCTCGACCGGCTTGACGACATAGTCGACCGCATCGAGGTTATACGCATCGGCGGCAAATTCGGCAAACGCCGTCACAAACACAACCACCGGCGGCGTCTTTAGGTTCTGCAGCGTCTCGGCAAGCTCAATTCCCGAGCGACCGGGCATGGTAATGTCTAAAAACAACACGTCGGGCTTGTTCGACAGAATCGACTCCACGGCTTCGGTGACATTGCCCGCCTCGGCAATCTGACCCACACGCGTATCCTTTTCCAACAGATAGCGTAGCTCAGCCCTAATGGGAGGCTCGTCATCAACCACCAAGATGTTCCAGCCTTCGGACATATGTGCTTCCCCTCTTTTTCTCTCAATCCAACCGCGTGCTACGCCGTCAACGGCGCAGGCTCATGCGGCTCGCCGTTCAGCTCGACGATGACCTGCGTTCCCACGCCCTCCTGGGACTTCACGCGCATGCCGGAATCTTCTCCGTAAAAGAAATGGATGCGCTGAAGCACGTTGAAGAGCGCCAGGCCGCAACCTCGCTTGACGGAGCCGTCGGCGGTAATGCTCTCGGGCTCCTCCAGGCGATGTTGCTCAAACAGATGCGCGCAGACCTCTTCGCTCATACCGATGCCATCGTCCTCGACGATGATCTCCAAACCGTCATCGGTCTCGAAAGCCCTAACATGAATAGAAAGCGGCTCGGTCTCGCGCTGCGCGTGCTTGATGCAGTTTTCGAGCAACGGCTGCAAGATAAACGGCGGCACCATGCAATCGCGCACCTCAAAGTCGATATCGACCGAGACGCGCAGACGGCCGTCGCCATAACGAGCCTGCATAAGATTGATATAGCGAGTGCCCTGTTCCACCTCGTGCTCGAGCGTTGTGAGGGTATCGGAATCAGAAAGCGTCTGACGGTAGTAGTTGGAGAAGTCGATCAGCAGCGACCTGGCCTTGTCCGGCTCGGTACGCACGAGCGACACGATGGTGCTGATGGTGTTAAACAGAAAATGAGGATCGACCTGCGATTGCAAGGCGCGCAGCTCCACGCGGGCCGTAAGCTCGTCCTGGCGCTCGAGCTCAAAGCTCGCAAGCTGCGTGGAAATGAGGTCGGCAAAGCCCGAGGCAAGCGCCGTCTGGCGCATATCGATGCTGCTCAGACGGGGATAATACAGCTCGAGCGTGCCCACGCAATGCCCGCGCACGGTAAGCGGTGCGACAATACCGGCGCGCAGGCGCGGAAAGTAGCCACCTGTCTCGGTCGAGGCATCGCGCGAGAACACGCTTTGCTCACCGCTGTTGATCACGTTGAGCGTAGTCCGCAGCACCACCGGGGTGCCCGCGGGGCATTTTGCCGAGTCCTCGCCCCAGCTTGCCAACACCTGCTTGCCGTCGGTAAAGCAGATGGCAGAGGCGATAGTTTCGGACAGGATGATCTTAGAGGCGCCTAGGGCAGCTTCGGGCGTAAGGCCGCGCGACGTGTAGGCGAATAATTTTGAAGCGATGGCGAGCGTGCGGTCGGTTGCGCTCGATGTGAGGTCGTCGGGAACGACAAAGACGTACGAGAAGAAGAAGCACAGCATGACCAAGCCGGCAATGACGACAACGGCCGGAACGGGATTGGGATTATCGGTTAGATCCCAGATGAGCAGCAGGATAAGCAGCGGAACGACAATACCGAGCAAGATGGCTTGAACCACATGCTGAGCGGTACGAAAGACCTTGGTAGAGTTGTAGCTCTTGCCCAGAATCAGCCTATTGAGATCCACCGTCATCTCCTTCTTACCGACGCACCCCATAGCAATAAAGAGGGCCGCAAGCGACCCTCTCCATTGCATTATGCATCAAATACTGTGTTTTACATCAAGCCATCGATGAACGGTAGCTTAGGCGCTGTACTTGTTTGCCTCGCCGAAGGTGCCGCCCTCGACAATCCAGCCGTCCTTCATGATGACGTCCATGTTGTCGGTGTTGAGCACGTGGATGTCGGCGGCGACGTCACCGTTGACGACCAGCAGGTCGGCGCACTTGCCGGCCTCGATGGAACCGGTCTCGTCCTCGATGTGGCACATCTTGGCACCGTTGAGAGTGGCACAGGTGATGGTCTCGACCGGGGTGAAGCCGATCTTGTCGACGAACTCGTACATCTCCTCGATGGAGCAGGTGCCGTACGGGGTGACGAAGGAGAAGGAGTCGGAGCCGATCGTCATGACGACGCCGCGCTTCTTGGCCTCGCGCAGGCAGTCGTAGTTGCGCTGCAGCTCCTTCTCGACCAGGGTGCCCTCGTACTTGTCGTGCAGCTCGGGGACGTAGACGGGCGGATAGGTGGCGTACCAGGTGGGCAGGAAGGCGATCGTCGGGGTGAAGAAGGTGCCCTGCTCGGCCATGAGGTCCATGGTACGCTCATCGATATCGAAGCCGTGAATCAGCTGCTCGCAGCCAAAGCGAACGGAATCGTAGGCAGCGGCGTGGTTGTTGTAGCAGTGGCTCCACACGGGGATGCCGACCATCTTTGCCTCTTCGACCACGGCCTGAATCTCCTCGGAGCAGTAGTGCTGGTCGCGGCCGGAGTCCCAGCGCCAGATGCCGCCACCGGTAGCCCAGATCTTGATGGCATCGGGGTTCTCACGCAGGCGACGACGGACGGCCTTGCGCAGATCCCAAGGACCGTCGACCTGATCGCCCCAGGGGTGCGATTCCTTGTTGAGCTCCTGGCTGCAGTGGTGGGAGTCGCCGTGGCCGGCAACGCGGCAGAAGCCAAGGCCGGTGGCCAGAACGCGCGGGCCCTTGAAGACGCCCTTGTCGATGCAGTCACGGATCTGGATACCAAAGCGGCCGATCTCGCAGACGGTGGTGAGGCCGTGGGTGAGGCAGTCGTAGGCTTGCTTGACGGCGACGGCCTGCTTCTCGAGGAGCGGCTGCATGACCCAGTCGGTGTCATCGTCGGTCAAGTTGCCCGAGAAGTGCAGGTGGGTGTCGATCAGGCCGGGAAGGACGGTCTTGCCGGCGGCGTCGATGACCTCAACGCCCTCGGGAAGGTCCTGCATGGCGCCGGCGTACTCGATCTTGCCGTTGTCGTCGACGAGAACGAGGGAGTTCTCGACCGGCTCGGCACCGGTACCGTCGATGAGCTTGCCGCCAACGATTGCATACTTAGTGGACATGGTTCCTCCTTATGGATCCATATAGTGGGCGAGGCCGTGTTGGGTTAAGGCCTCACAAAGCTACCCAAGTGGCGCCGGGTTCGGTGCGCGGAAGAGAGGGGCCCGCGCACCTGATCCGCCCCGGCTCGGCGTTACTTTTTGCGGGAATTGGTGAAAGCCATGAGGGCCAGGCCAATAGCCAACCAGCCGATCACGATGCTCCACTCCACCATGTTGAGGGAGGCGGGAGAGAACGGAATCACAAGCAGGCCGATGATGATGGCGCAGGCAGCGATAGCGAGGGAGATGCCAAACTTGCCACCGGGCACCTCGTAGGGACGAGGCAGGTCGGGCTCGGTGAAACGCATGCGCAGGCAAGCGAGGGCGACCATGCCGCAGGAGAAGATGAAGGCGAGAGCCGACACGTTGGTCAGAGGGATGAGCATGTTCTTGCCCAAAAACGGTCCGACGACGGTGATGACGCCCAGAACGATGCAGGCGAGCTTGGGGGCGCCGGACTTGGGATCAACCTCGGCGAACTGCTCGGGCAGCTGGCCCTTGCGGCCCATGGCGAGCATGATGCGACTCGTGGCGCCGTAGAAGGAGTTCATCGGGCCCATGGGTCCAAGCGTGGCGATGACGAGCATGGCCAGGTACAGGAGCATGTTGATGCCCTTGAGGCAGGCAAGCGCGGGAACCGGGCTCTTGACAAACTCATGCCAGTCGAGGATGGTGCCGAACGAGTAGATGCAGACCATGTAGAAGCCGCCGGCGGCCAGCAGGGCCAGGGAGATGATCTTGCCGAACTTGTTCCAGTTGAGACCCTCGGCTGCTTCCTCAGCCTGCTGAGGAATGGTGTCAAAACCGGCGTAGAAGAACGGGGTCAGAACCAGGACCGACACGATGCCGGCGAACAAGCTGGTGCCTTCGGTGGCGGCCTTGCCGCCGCCAGCGCCGGTGACCTGGGAGAACACGGGCATGGCGTTGTCCGGCGAGCCGGTGAACAGCGAGACGCCCATGGCGAGCAGCATGCCGCAGAGCAGGGCCTTGGTCAGGAAGGCCTGGAGCTTGGCGGCCGAGCTGGCACCGCGGAAGTTGAGGAAGATGACGTAGGCTGCAAAGCCGAGCGCGATCAGCGTCGGAAACAGGTAAACGTCGGCCCCCAGGATGGTGTAGAGCTTGACGGCGCGCAGCCACTCAAGGCCGGGCAGACTGCCGAACATCTCGGACACGAGGGTCGAAATGGCGATGGCCTCCCACGGGCACAGGATGCCGTTGCCCAGGGCCAAAAGCCATCCGGTGATGTAGCTCAGCGTACGGCCAAAGCTACGGTCGACATACTCGACGATGCCGCCCGAGATGGGGATAGCAGCCGTGAGCTCACCGAAAACAGCTCCGACGGGCACGAGGAAGATTGCACCCAAGAGGAATGCGATCATAGCGGGAACGGGACCGCCGCCCACGACCATCCAGTCGCCGACCTGCAGAACCCAACCGGTACCGATAATGGCACCAAAGCCGATGGTGAAGAAGTTCCAGAGCGAGAGCGTTTTCTTCATGCCGCCGTTATCCTCGACTGCAACTTCTGCGTTCTTGTCCGCCATTGTTCCCCTCCTTTCCTTTTTGACGCCCTTGGCGTCACCCCTTGCGCGGTCCGTTTTGCCGCGCGCTTTTATTCCATGGCTTTAAGATACGGCCTTGGCGCAGCAGCGCCGCTCGCAGCTCGACCGAAGGCAGAACTGCAAAACGAGCGGCACCGTTTTTGGGACGAACGGCGGGAGACGTCATTCGTCTTGGACGCTTTCATCTTGTCTGCTTTTGAAGACCTGTTGCCGTGACGCTTGGCGCGCGGCGCGGCAACGTTCATACCATTTGTCAGGCTTTTGGCGCACATACCCATGTGTCGTGCATCTTTTTATGTAGGATAGACAAGTTACACATGAGGCAAGGTGATTCGAATGGCATACGGATACAATGACGGCGACCAACGGCCACAAAGCGTGCGCCTTGCCGGCCGCACCACGCCAACGCCCAGAAGCACCTCCGACAACGACAACCCGCAGCGCCCCCAAGAGCAGCCCGGGGCTTCTTCGCGGCAGCAAAGCCGTACCGTGCAGCAGTCAGACCGCGTGAGTACGAGCACACGCCAACGTCAGACCGACACATCGCAGCCACGCCGCTACGATCGCCGTAAGACCGACTACTACGTCAAGCGTTCCTTTTCGCGACCTCAACGCGATCGCGGCAATTCCTCCCCTCACCCCGCGTCGCACACCACAAGCCACGCGCTTCCGGCCCGCCGCCTACGCCTTGCGCTTTGCTCCATCGCCGCCTGCCTCGTCTTTGTGTTTTTGGGATCCTGTATCTCCCACGGATCAGCCGGTCTTGAGCCCACTGCCGAGGACAAGCTGCTTAAAGCTCCCGTCGCGCCCGGTTACTCCTTTGCGTTCTCGACCCCACGCTCGCAATGGCAGGCCGGCACCATGCCCCACATCTACCAAATTGACCCCGCATGGTCGGAGCTGCCCTATGCCGGTGGCACTATTCGCGAAAACGCTTGCGGTCCTACCTGCCTCACCATGGTCTATATCTTTAAGACCGGCCATACCGATAAGACGCCGGTCGATATATGCGCGCTGGCCGAAGCCGGCAACTACGCCCCCACTGGTGCCACCGAGTGGTCGTTTATGACAGGCGGTGCGTGGCAGCTGGGGCTCAACGGAACACAGCTCTATAACGATCGCGAATCGATTACTCAAGCACTTCGCTCGGGTGCGCCCGTCATCGCCGCAGTGCGCCCCGGTACGTTTACCAACGTAGGCCACTACATCGTGCTCTACGGCATCGACGATGCCGACCAGATTGGCGTCTACGACCCCAACTCGGCCAGCCGCAGCGCCCGTCGCTGGGGCGTCGTAGAGGTCCTCAACGAAGTCGAAGCCATGTGGGCCTACTACTAGTCATTGGGGACAGACTTAAATGAGTGGTCATTGGGGACAGACATAAATGACCAGCCACTGTGGACAGCCCTTGCGGATGCCGCTCATGGGCGGACGAATAGGCCCATTCCCAGCTGTCAGGAGCTACCTTTAAGGACTGTCCCAAGCTGCCGGCAGAAAGGGAACGTCCCCAAGTGCCGGGTTTCATGAACAGCTACCTCAATAGCAAAAGCCCCGCAGTCGGAGCGGACTGCGGGGCTCATGAAGAGAGGCTAGTTTGTGGGCGCTTTGCCTGGCGCCCACGAGAGAGGCAACAGAGTAGAGACTACTCGTGGATGCGGGTACCGGAGAGGCCGGCCATGGTCTCGGCAGCCTTGTCCAGAGCGCCGATGATGCAGGTGCGGCCCTTGCGGGAACGGGCGAACTTGATGGCAGCGCGGACCTTGGGCTCCATGGAACCCTTGCCGAACTGGCCCTCGTCGGCCAGGCGCTCGGCCTCGTCGGCGGTGAGGTCCTCGAGCTCCTCCTGGTTGGGCTTGCCGAAGTTGATGGCGACATGCTCAACGGCGGTCAGCAGGAACAGAACGTCGGCGTCGCAGTCCTCGGCCAGCAGCTCGCCGCCCAGGTCCTTGTCGATGACGGCGGGAACGCCCTTGTAGCAGCCCTTGTTCTCGTAGTCGCGGACGACGGGGATGCCGCCGCCACCGCAGGCGATGACGATGAACTCGTTGTCGAGCAGGTTGAGGATTGAGTCAGCCTCGACGATCTTCTTGGGATCGGGGGAAGCGACGACGCGACGCCAGCCGCGACCGGAATCCTCGACAAAGACCTTGGAGGGATCCTCGGCCATGAACTCCTTGGCCTGCTCCTCGGTGTAGAAGGGGCCGATCGGCTTGGTCGGGTTCTTGAACGCGGGATCATCCGGGTCGCACTCAATCTGGGTGACGACGGTGGCGGCGTGCCAACGCTTATAGCGCTTGTGCATCTCGCGGCCGATGCCCTGCTGCAGGTGATAACCAATGTAGCCCTGGGACATGGCGCCGCACTCGGGCAGCGGCATCTCGGGGGTACCGATGGCATCGTGGGCAGCGGCGAAGGCGTTCTGGATCATGCCGACCTGCGGGCCGTTGCCGTGGGTGATGATGATCTCGTTACCCTGTTCGATGAGACCGAGGAGAGCGTGGGCGGTGTTGCTCACGGCCTCGATCTGCTCGACGGGGTTGTTGCCGAGGGCGTTGCCGCCAAGGGCGACGACAATACGATCGGGCTTGCCAAGAGGCTTAGACATTGCTGGAATCCTTTCTGTAAAAGGCCTACAACCCATTAATAACCCGCGTCCGTGCGATACGCGAGTTTATTAAGGTTTATATTCTCTTTATCGCTCATTTTATTCATTTTGAAAATAGCGGAACGGTGAACGGTCGTTTTTATCCGCTCAGCGTACAGAACCCCAGCTCAGGCATATCTACGCCATTTACGTGCAACTTTATTTAAATGCAGCAAGGATTATGTCGGATTATGCAAACTACATCTCTGCTAAACACAAAACAGACAGCGTAAAATCTTACTCGCACTATACGAGATTCTATGCACTTATAAGTCGAGTATGCACCCCTGCAAAAACAAGGGGCTTTTCATCCAGCAAAAGGAATAAAGAAGAGCTCCGAAAAGACGGCAACAGCCAAGTCCCCCATCCATCCCCAAAGTGGCGCGAGGTTTCGCGGCAAAGCCGCGAAACAGCGAAGGGGACGGAATACCCGGCCAACTACGTCCTTCATCCGCCCACACAATCCGAGGACGTAGTCGTAGCAGGATCCGAGGGCTAACCTTCGCGGACACTCCGCAGGACGAAAGAACCCCCGCCGCACGTAGTGCGCAGCGGGGGTTCTTTCATGTCCGAGGACGTCCGCGAAGGTTAGCCCTCGGATCCTGCGGTGAGAGACTTAGGCCTCGTTGTACACCGTCTTGAGCTTCAGCAGGTGCTGATAGCGGTCCATAGCGGCCTGCTCATTCTCCTTGAAGAGCTCCTCGGCGCGCTCGGGGAAGGAACGCGTCAGCGAAGCGTAACGGGCCTCGTTCATCAGGAACTCCTGATAACCGCCCGCGGGCTCCTTGGAATCGAGCGAGAACTTCTTGCCGGCAGCAGCCTCGGGGTTGAAGCGGAAGAGGTTCCAGTAACCGCACTCGACAGCCTTCTTCATCTCGGCCTGGCAGTTCTGCATGCCACCCTTCTTGATGGAGTGCATCTCGCAGGGGCTGTAGCCGATGATGAGGGACGGGCCGTCGTAGGCCTCGGCCTCGTGGATGGCCTTGAGGGTCTGAGCCGGGTTGGCGCCCATGGCGACCTGCGCCACGTAGACGTAGCCGTAGCTCATGGCGATCTCGGCCAGGGACTTCTTCTTGGTCACCTTACCGGCAGCGGCGAACTGAGCGACCTGGCCCAGGTTCGAGGCCTTGGAGGCCTGACCGCCGGTGTTGGAGTAGACCTCGGTGTCGAAGACGAAGACGTTGACGTTGTGGCCGGAAGCCAGGACGTGGTCCAGGCCACCGAAGCCGATGTCGTAGGCCCAGCCGTCGCCGCCGAAGATCCAGAAGGACTTCTTGGTGAGGTAAGCCTTGTCGGCGAGGATCGCCTTGGAAGCATCGCAGCCGCACTTCTCGAGCTCGGCAACGTAGGCAGCAGCAGCGGTCTTGGAGGCCTCGGCGTCGTTGACGGAGTCGATCCAAGCCTGGCCGGCAGCCTTGAGCTCATCGGACGGACCATCGGCAGCGATGATGTCCTGGGTAGCGGCGATCAGCTTCTTCTGGACGGCCTCATAACCGACGGCCATGCCCAGACCGTGCTCGGCATTGTCCTCGAACAGGGAGTTGTTCCACGCCGGGCCGTGACCGTCCTTGTCCTTGCAGTAAGGAGCGGTGGCAGCGGGGTTGCCCCAAATGGAGGAGCAGCCGGTGGCGTTGGAGATGAACATGCGGTCGCCGGCAACCTGGGTCACCAGACGTGCATAGGCGGTCTCGGCGCAGCCGGCGCAGGAGCCGGAGAACTCCAGGTAGGGCTGCTTAAACTGGCTGCCCTTGACGTTGGCCGCGATGAGCTCCTTCTTCTCGGAGACGTTCTCGACCATGTAGTCCCAAACGGGCTGCTGGTCCATCTCCTGCTCGGTGGGAACCATCTCGAGGGCGCCCTTGGGGCAGACCTTGACGCAGTTGGTGCAACCCATGCAGTCGAGCGGGGACACAGCCATGGTGAACTTCATGCCCTTGGCCTTGGGGCCCATGGCGTCGAGCGTGCGGGTAGCCTCGGGCGCGGCGGCAGCCTCGTCCTCGGTCATCGCGAACGGACGGATGGTGGCATGCGGGCACACGTAGGCGCACTGGTTGCACTGGATGCACTTGGTCTCGTCCCAGTGGGGAACGACTACGGCGACGCCGCGTTTCTCGTATGCGGAGGCGCCCAGCTCAAACTGGCCGTCGGCGCAATCGACGAAGGCGGAAACAGGCAGGCTGTCGCCGTCCATGCGATCGATGGGCTCGAGCAGGTTCTTGACCTGCTGGGCGATAGCGGACTTGGTCTCCTCGGAGAGCTCGACGGGAGCGGCATCCTCGGCGGTAGCCCAGTCGGCCGGAACCTCGAACTTACGGAAGGCGGTAGCGCCGGCATCGATGGCCTTGTGGTTGGCGTCGACGATAGCCTGGCCCTTCTTCATGTAGGACTTGGTAGCCGCGTCCTTCATGTACTGCAGGGCGTCCTCGGCGGGCAGGACCTTGGCCAGCGCGAAGAAGGCGGACTGGAGCACCGTGTTGGTGCGCTTGCCCATGCCGACCTTAGCGGCCAGGTCGATAGCGTCGATCAGGTAGACGTTGACGTTGTTGTTCGCGATGTAGCGCTTGGCCACGGCGGGCATGTGCTCGGCGAACTCCTCGTCGCTCCACTGGCAGTTGACCAGGAAGGTGCCACCCGGCTTGACGTCGCGGACCATCTTGAAGCCCTTGACGATGTAGCTGGGGTTGTGGCAGGCGACAAAGTCGGCCTTGGTCACGTAGTACGGCGAACGGATCGGGGAATCACCAAAGCGCAGGTGCGAAACGGTGACGCCGCCGGTCTTCTTGGAGTCGTACTGGAAGTAGGCCTGAACGTACTTGTCGGTGTGATCGCCGATGATCTTGATCGAGTTCTTGTTGGCGCCGACGGTACCGTCGCCACCCAGACCCCAGAACTTGCACTCGATGGTGCCGGGGGCTGCGGTGTTGGGCGCATCCTCGGCCTCGGGCAGGCTCAGGTTGGTCACGTCATCGACAATGCCGATGGTGAACTCGCGCTTGGGCTCGTCCTTCTTGAGCTCCTCGAAGACAGCGAACGCGGACGCGGGAGGCGTGTCCTTGCTGCCCAGGCCATAACGGCCGCCGACGACCTTGATGCCCGTCTTGCCGGCCTCGTAGAGAGCGGAGACGACGTCCTGGTAGAGCGGCTCGCCGATGGAACCCGGCTCCTTGGTACGGTCCATGACGGCGATCTTCTGGACGGTCTCGGGGAGAACGTCGACGAAGTGCTTGATGGAGAACGGACGGAACAGACGAACCTTGACCAGGCCGACTTTCTCGCCGTGAGCGTTGAGGTAGTCGATGACTTCCTCGAGCACGTCGCAGAAGGAGCCCATGCACACGACGACGCGATCGGCATCGGGAGCGCCGTAGTAGTTGAACAGGCCGTAATCGGTGCCGAGCTTCTCGTTGATCTTCTTCATGTAGCCCTCGACGACGGCGGGAAGCTCGTCGTAGACCTTGTTGCAGGCCTCACGGTTCTGGAAGAAGATATCGCCGTTCTCGTGGCTACCGCGGGTGTGCGGGTGCTCAGGGTTGAGCGCGTGGTCGCGGAAAGCCTGGACGGCGTCCATGTCGCACATCTCGGCCAGATCCTTGTAGTCCCACATGGCGACCTTCTGGATCTCGTGGCTGGTGCGGAAGCCGTCGAAGAAGTTAAGGAACGGGGTCTTTCCCTCGATGGCGGCGAGGTGAGCCACCGGCGAGAGGTCCATGACCTCCTGGACGTTGCCCTCGGCGAGCATGGCGAAGCCGGTCTGACGACAGGCCATGACGTCGGAGTGATCGCCAAAAATGTTCAGGGCGTGGGAAGCGACACAACGCGCGGAGACGTGGAAGACGCCCGGGAGCTGCTCGCCCGCGATCTTGTACATGTTCGGGATCATCAGGAGCAGACCCTGAGAAGCCGTGTAGGTGGTGGTCAGAGCACCGGCGCCCAGCGAACCGTGAACGGTACCGGCCGCACCTGCCTCGGACTCCATCTCGACGACCTTGACCGGGGTGCCGAAGATGTTCTTGCGACCCTGGGCCGCCCACTGGTCAACATGGTCGGCCATCGGGCTGGACGGCGTAATGGGATAGATTCCCGCTACCTCGGTGTACGCATACGAAACATATGCGGCCGCCTCGTTGCCGTCCATAGACTTAAACTTACGCGCCATATACCCCTCTCCTCTCATATAGGTATACAGGCCCCGGCGATTGCCGGGATATTGGCGTGATGGGATTTACGCTGTTGCTTCCAATCATCTGGCAGGCAGGCTCAGCAGCAGGTACGTGGCGTGGAGAGAAGACATGCCGAGGCGAGGGGCAACTGATGCGCCCCACAGACCCGACCGCCCGTCTTGCACATGACCGAGCGCCGCAAAGGCCGCATGCCGGATGCTCCCGGGCACGCCCCGGCGATGGGAAGCGCCCGCAACGGAAATCCGCATGCGGGTTTATTGTACCCCGCCGTCAAGTGTAATTTCGGCAAATATAGGCGGGCGGTAAAGGTTTACCTCGGGTGACTGCCGGGAGCAAAATGATCCCTTGGGGACGGAGGGACCATTTGGCGGGACTGGCTAGAGGGCACCGAAGAGGATGGCGTAGGTAGTGGATTCGCCGAGTTTGAGCTCGTCGCCGGGATTAAGTTGGGCGGAACGACCGGGCTCGACCTGAATGCAGACGCGCGTGGCCCCGTTTACCACCACGGTTCCGTTGGTGGACGACAAGTCCTCGACGTGCCAGATATTTTGAGCATCGCACCGGATATGGGCATGGCGGGCCGAGACATCGTCGCCGACGTCGGTAATATCGCCCTCACCAGTGGCCAGCGCGCCAATCTCAACACCCTGCTCACTCGGCTGAATCCAGCGCGGGGCGCTCACGACAAAACTGTTTTGTATGCGCAGCAAGCCCAAGGGGTGCGCCGGGGCGGGTTCGCGTTCGCCCGCGGTCATCGACATGCCAAGCGAACGAGGCGTGGATGTGCCTCCGCCACAGGTCGCGTGCGCGTAGTCGATGGCATAGTTCACCGAGGACCGCACATCCGCCGAACAACCGACGGCGACAAACAGCACCAGCACGGCCTCGGCGCGCTCGGCGGGCATGAGTTCTGCCGCCTGGGACAGGCGATCGAGCGCGTTGCGATAGAGATTCGTGTCCTGGTGACACTCTTCGAGCGCGCGTACCATCGGTTCACCTGCAGGACCGCACACCATATTGATCACAGCCGTGGAGTCCATGGGGTTGCGCCGGCGCAAGGCCAGTTGCGACATAATACGCGCAGCCGATGTACCGTATTCGGCAAAGTAGCGCTGCTGAAGCGTGCCGACCGGTGCGCGAACGATAAAGCGGGAAACCCAAGAGCGATCGGCGGCTCGGCTCTGCGGGCTGCGGCCGTCGGCGAGCGGACGGGACGAAAGCACCAAGCCGCACAGCTCGATATGGCTCAGATGCGCCGCGCGCTTAAAGATGTCAAACATGGCCCCGCATGGGGTGAGCTCAACTTGAGATGCCATGACCTAGGCCTCCTTGGTCGTAGAAATAGAATCGGACGATACTTCGACAGGTCCGCCAAAAGTACGGGCAGCTGCGGCTCCACCGGCAAGCGGAGTCGCCATCTGGGCTTTTGTGCGCCGCGGTGCCGAAACGGGAAGCTCAAAGGCAAAGCCCATCGCAAGTAAAAACCACGTAAGCGTATAGGTTGCAACCAGAGCGGCAACAAGGCCGCCCATCACGGCGCGTTGGGAAAATACGCTACATGCAGCCACAACCAGCACCGGAGCCTCGCAGGCAGAAAGCGCAAGCACACCCTGCAGGAACCCCGAGCGCCGATCGCGCGCAAGTGCCCCCGCGGCAACGCCGGCCATGCCTGGTAGCGCCAACGCCAGTGCGGCAATAATACCCGGTAGTGGCCCAGACCACACGAGCGATCCCAAAGTCGCCGTCACGCGAGCGCCCGACGCCAGCAGCGCGGCCGAAACCACGACCACAGCCCAAACCACGCCACAGACGACCGCCGCGCCGACCATCAGCGCGCGACGAACCGCGCGGCCGGACGCATCCATGGGGCACGGCGTGAGCGGCTCGCCGCGGAGCGAACGACCGACATTTTGTGCATAGTGGTCACAAAACGCCGAGAGCGCCGCCTCGACCGCCGCCGGCTCGGGACGATCTTTTTGATGGCTGGACAGACAGGCCATCACCACGTCGAACAGCTGGGCATCGACAAACGCCAGCGCATCGCGTAGCTCCTCGGAATCCGGCTCAAGCCCCAACTGCTGGGCCTGCTCAGCCGCGGCGAGCGCCACATCGGGCTCACGACGAAGCAGCTGAGTCAAATCGCAACCGGGCGCATGGGCACCAATGGGATAGTCGGGCAGCGTGTCCATCTTGAGACGGTAGGGGCTGGCGATGTCGCGCGTCTTTTTGCGCGAACCCGAGGTGCCCGAAGTGCTCGGCGCAGCTTCGTATGGCGCGACGCCGGCAATGAGCTCGTAAACCGTGCTTGCCGCGGCATAGACGTCGATCGCCGGCGACATACGCAAAGCGCGCAGGTCGGGAATATCGTCGGTGAGCATCTCGGGCGGAGCGTAGGCCACCGTCGCGCGACGCAGCGTGGCATAGCGCTCGGTAAAGGATGCCTTGCCGCCGGTACCGGCCACGGCCGACGCAGGCTCGAGCGCCAGCGACGAGCCAAAGTCGATCAGGCACAGGTCAAAGGTGCCCTCGGCAAGCTGCCGGTCAAGCGGCAGGCGCGCCGTACGCACCATAATATTAGCGGGCGAGATATCGCGATGGACAAAGCCCTCGCCCACCAGGCTCATACGGCAGAGCAGATCGAACAGGTCGCGACCCAGACGCGCCGCCACAAGCGGCGATAGGCGTCCGGCATCGTCCACGGCGAGTCGCGAGCGCAAGCGGGCGAGCGTCTCGCCCTCGACCCATTCCATGACAATTGCAGGCACACCGTCAACCTCGCCCCAGCCATAGAGGCGGGGAAAGCCCTTAAGGCCCGAAAGGGCGCGATGGCATTCATATTCCTCGCGAAATGCCGCTTTGAACTTGGCGACCAGCGACTCATGGGCGGCATCGTCGTCAAACTCATCGCGCGTCGGCAAGATGAGCTGTTTGAGTGCTACGTCCTCGCCTTGGGCGTTGACAGCACGCGTCACGCGGCCGATACCGCCACGGCGCATGGTGGCATCGTCGGCAAACAGTATCGTAAAACGACGCAGATAGGCAGGCAGTTCGTCCTGACCGAGCGCAATGGCCGGCTCAAACCCGTCGACACGCGCCAGGCGCAGGCCGACCATGGGATCGCGACCGAGCGATTGTGGTGTGGTGGATGCAAGATCGGTCATCATAGGGCAAGCGCCGCCACGTTATTGTTGAAGTTACCGAGCGCGACGTCATCATCGCCGTAATGGCCGACCCATTGACATAGGTTGGTGTAACAGCCCCACAGATTGGCATACTGCTGATACCACCTTGACCGGGGCGAGAATGTCTGACGACCGAACTCGGCTCGAATGACAAACATCTCCCCGACCAGGCTGTCGCACGGCCTGGGATCTCCCGTAGAGTTATAGGTCGAGACCACGTCATTGGCACGAGAAACATAGCCGTCGAGCATGTTGTACTTGGTCACAAGCCAACTGTGAATGCTCTCTTCCTCAGCAGCGGAAAGGCCGCCGGAGTTTGCATCGTTGTCAGTGTTGCCGCCCGTCGAGCCGCCGTTTCCAGGCCCTCCGGTAGAGGAACCCGACCCAGAGCCGCCGCCCGAACTCGATGAATCCGAGCCGGAGCCAGAAGTATCCGAGCTACCGGGCTTTCCGGACTGCTGGGCGTCCTGCTCCTTTTGCTGCTCGACCTTATTCACCGTTGCCGCCACGCTATTGTTGGACAATCGATCGATGATCTTGGTGTTGGTGAGCACGATGGTTTTGCCATTGGCAAGCGTGACTTCGTTGTCCGGGGCCTCGGCGCCGTCCGCATCGTCGGTGCCAAACACAATATGCCCGACCACACTTGCCCAAGCATATCCAGTCGTGGTGCCCAGATCGCTTTTGACCTCATGCCCCACGCGCGGTTCGCGTGCGGCATGCGCCTGCATCATGGACGGCACGGTCATGCCATAGGCAGAAACGCCAGCTATGACCAGCACCAGCGAGCACGATAGCAGTGCGTACGCCCGCGGCGCCAAGCCCAGTCGGCGTCGTATGCGCACCGCGGCGCCGCGCTTTGTCTGAGTGCCACCGGGCCGCATGCGTTCTCCTCCAACAAAAACACGCCGCTCGGGAGCGGCGCATTCATTCGAATCCATATTTGAGTGTATCAGCGAACCAAAAAGGTTGCGCAACGAATGGACAAATTAAGGATGCGAGCGGAAGCATCCATGCGATAAGCGGATACGAAGCATCTTTGTTGCACAACAAACTCACAGTCGCACGGGGAAATTATGACTACCCCGTGCGTCGCGAGGAAAACATACGGCAGGAGCAGGCTCGCCACCTAAATCGCGCGGCGGGCCTCGATGGCGCGGCCAAGCGTAAGCTCGTCGGCATACTCCAAGTCGCCGCCCACGGGAAGGCCGCTTGCCAGACGCGACACCTCGACGCCCAACGGCTTGATGGTACGGGCCAGATAGCTCGCCGTGGTCTCGCCCTCAATATTGGGGTTGGTGGCGATGATGACCTCGTGGATGTCCTCGTGGCCCAAGCGTGCCAGCAGCTCTCGAATGTGCAGCTGCTCGGGGCCAATCTTGTCCATGGGACTGATCACGCCGCCCAATACGTGGTAGAGGCCGTGGTAGCTGCCCGTGCGCTCGATCGCCTGGACATCGCGCGGCTCGCCCACCACGCAAATGCGAGTGGTATCGCGCATCGGGTCCTGGCAGATGGAGCACTCGTCGGCCGTGGCGTAGTTAAAGCAGCGGCTGCAAAAGTGGACCTCCTGCTTGACCTCCAGGATGGCCTCGGCCAGGCGGCGCGCCTCCTCGGCGTCGGCCTCCAACAGGTAATAGGCGATGCGCTGGGCCGACTTGGGACCAATGCCCGGCAGACGGCCCAGCTCATCGAGCAGTTTTTGCAGACTGTGGTTGGCACTCATATATATGCGTGTCTTAGAACGGCATGCCCGGGATGTTGAGGCCGCCGGTGATGGCGCCCATCTGCTTGTTGGCGAGCTCGTTGACGCCGCGGACGGCCTCGTTGACGGCAGCCATGATCATATCCTGCAGCATATCGACGTCCTCGGGATCGAGCGCATCGGGATCGATGGTGAGGTTGACGAGCTCCATCTCGCCGTTAACGGTCACCTTGACCATGCCGCCGCCGGCAGAGGCGTCGACGGTCTGGGACTTGAGGTTCTCCTGCGCGGCGGCAAGCTGCTCCTGCATCTTGCGAGCCTGCTTCATCATCTGCTGCATGTTCATACCGGCCATGATGGCTCCTTTACGTGCGGCCGCACGCCGAGCTGCAAGGGCAGCCGGAGCACGGCGGGACTTTCAAACTCAAAAATCGTACCACGGCGCGCGGCGAGAGAGCGGGGCGGACGTGTTACCTCAGTCGATATACATGTCCTCCAATACAAACCGCACTCAAAGATTATGCAAGGTCGAATTATGCAAGGTTGCATAATATCGCACACTCAATCTAGTAGAGCCGAATCCGGCATTTCATGTGCGCCACTAAATAGCTAAATGCCGAACCGCTGCTCGAGGCGGCGCACATGGCGGCAGGGTATAATTTGATTGCCATAGATAGTAATTTGGAGGTGCCCCATGAATGCCCCCAACGCGCTCCAAAACATCCGCTCAAAACACCCCGTTGCATATGTGGTTCTCTATCTCTTTGTCGGCTGGGCATTGCTGGTTGTCATCACCCATGCCATAGCTTTTGGAGCAGAACTGCTGATAGCCAGCTCGGACCAGCCCGTCGTCAAATGGGAGACGACCGATGAGTGCACCGACGGAACCCGAACCGTCTACTACAACAGCCCGTCCCTCTATCAAGAGTTCAAGGTCAAGATAAAGGACTTCAAGATTGTCGATGCCGAGCTAGGCGTTTATTTGGCAATCGGAGCAACCATTAACGCCGAGCAAGTCGAGTACACGGACAGCCATGCGACGTATCGTATCGACCTCAGCATCCTAGGCCGACCGTCACGCACCTGTCTGCTCAAATGCGACATACGCGGCACCACACTACACATGTCCGAAATACAGATGCGCCCGGACAAGGGGTCCTCTTCTTGAGCAGTATACCCGCCTGCGCAGCTACTCCACCGGCTTGAAGATGGTGGCCTGGCCAAAGACGCTGCGGATGAGGGCCTTGGCCTCGTCCTCGGTCTGCGGGATGCTCGGGGCTGCGCCCTGATGGCCGAAGGGGCTGCCAGCACCGGGATTGGATTCCCAGGGAGCGGCGGGGACGTCGTCGTTTGCAGAGGCTGCGGGTGCCACAGCAGCGGCCTTGGTCGCGGACGCCGCACCCGGCACGTCGAACGGGGGCAGATCGTCCCCGCCGGCATCGGCAGCAAAACCACCGACCATAGCATCGTCGTAGGGCACCTGCTCGGATTCCCATGGCGCAGCCTGCGCAGGCGGCTGAGCCATGGGGACGGACGCGCACTCGGGCGCTCGGGGCGCGGGCTCGGTCGGGAGCTTGCCCGTGGCAGGAGCACCGGCAGGGTTGTCGGAGCGCAGCCAAGGGGCCTTGGCCAGGTAGGATG
>URKU01000006.1 GCA_900548515.1 uncultured Collinsella sp.
AAGCCCCGGCTAACTACGTGCCAGCAGCCGCGGTAATACGTAGGGGGCGAGCGTTATCCGGATTCATTGGGCGTAAAGCGCGCGTAGGCGGCCCGGCAGGCCGGGGGTCGAAGCGGGGGGCTCAACCCCCCGAAGCCCCCGGAACCTCCGCGGCTTGGGTCCGGTAGGGGAGGGTGGAACACCCGGTGTAGCGGTGGAATGCGCAGATATCGGGTGGAACACCGGTGGCGAAGGCGGCCCTCTGGGCCGAGACCGACGCTGAGGCGCGAAAGCTGGGGGAGCGAACAGGATTAGATACCCTGGTAGTCCCAGCCGTAAACGATGGACGCTAGGTGTGGGGGGACGATCCCCCCGTGCCGCAGCCAACGCATTAAGCGTCCCGCCTGGGGAGTACGGCCGCAAGGCTAAAACTCAAAGGAATTGACGGGGGCCCGCACAAGCAGCGGAGCATGTGGCTTAATTCGAAGCAACGCGAAGAACCTTACCAGGGCTTGACATATGGGTGAAGCGGGGGAGACCCCGTGGCCGAGAGGAGCCCATACAGGTGGTGCATGGCTGTCGTCAGCTCGTGTCGTGAGATGTTGGGTTAAGTCCCGCAACGAGCGCAACCCCCGCCGCGTGTTGCCATCGGGTGATGCCGGGAACCCACGCGGGACCGCCGCCGTCAAGGCGGAGGAGGGCGGGGACGACGTCAAGTCATCATGCCCCTTATGCCCTGGGCTGCACACGTGCTACAATGGCCGGTACAGAGGGATGCCACCCCGCGAGGGGGAGCGGATCCCGGAAAGCCGGCCCCAGTTCGGATTGGGGGCTGCAACCCGCCCCCATGAAGTCGGAGTTGCTAGTAATCGCGGATCAGCATGCCGCGGTGAATGCGTTCCCGGGCCTTGTACACACCGCCCGTCACACCACCCGAGTCGTCTGCACCCGAAGTCGCCGGCCCAACCGAGAGGGGGGAGGCGCCGAAGGTGTGGAGGGTGAGGGGGGTGAAGTCGTAACAAGGTAGCCGTACCGGAAGGTGCGGCTGGATCACCTCCTTTCTAGGGAGATACGTTCTTAGAGAGATTAACTTAACTCGAATGGAGGGCAGGAGCCCGTCCGGTGGATGTCGCCCGCGATGGAGTCCCCGCAGCACCCGGTCCCCGGGGTCGCACCCGCGTACCTTGAGAGCCGCATAGCGATAGGAGAGAGATGGAAGATCATTCTTCCAGACTCGATTCTTTTCTGCGATTTAAAGACAGAATGATAGCAATCATTCATCCGATCCAATATAGAAGAATTCACTTATAAATGAGTGAGGAGCATCTGATCGCGAGCACAGTCGACACTGTGCCGCGGTATGAGATACCCGAATTGCGACATACGAGCGCTATTCATGATATCGATTAATTTTTATTAGCGACACGTGGATATCCCGCGGGCCCGATGCGGTCCCGCAAGATACCACGGGCGCACGGCGGATGCCTTGGCACAGGGAGCCGATGAAGGACGCGGCAAGCTGCGATAATCCCCGGCGAGGAGCACACATCCTTCGACCCGGGGGTCTCCGAATGGGCGAACCCATGCACAGCAGTGTGCATATCCCCCCGCTGAACGCATAGGCGGGGGGAGGACAACCCGGGGAACTGAAACATCTAAGTACCCGGAGGAGAGGAAATCAATCTCGAGACTCCCCGAGTAGCGGCGAGCGAAAGGGGACCGATGGCCAAACCGTCGAGCGGGCATACCCGGCAGGGGTTCCGCCGACGGGGTTGCAGGGCCGCGCATCCGGGGGCTGCCGCCCCCGGGCGCAGGTCCGGCTGGGGAGCGGAACGGCATGGGAGGGCCGGCCGCAGCGGGTGACAGCCCCGTACGCGAACCCAGACCGGACGGCGCGACGCGGTCCCTGAGTAGGGCCGGGCACGTGAAACCCGGTCCGAACCTGGGTGGACCACCATCCAAGCCTGAGTACTACCCTGTGACCGATAGCGCACCAGTACCGTGAGGGAAAGGTGAAAAGCACCCCGGGAGGGGAGTGAAACAGTACCTGAAACCGTGCGCCCACGAGCAGTCGGAGCAACTTTTCAGTTGTGACGGCGTGCCTTTTGTAGAATGAGCCAGCGAGTCGCTGGCGCGGGGCGAGGTTAACCGAAAGGGAGCCGGAGCGAAAGCGAGCCTTAACAGGGCGACTTGAGTCCCGCGCCGCGGACGCGAAGCCGGGTGAGCTATCCGTGGGCAGGCTGAAGCGGGGGTAAGACCCCGTGGAGGGCCGAACGCACGTCGGTTGAAAACGGCGGCGATGACCTGCGGATAGGGGTGAAAGGCCAATCAAACCCGGAGATATCTCGTTCTCCCCGAAATAGCTTTAGGGCTAGCGTCGCGCGTTCACCGCCGGAGGTAGAGCACCGGATGGACGAGGGGGCTTCGCCGCCTACCGAATCCAACCGAACTCCGAATGCCGGCGGCCCAGAGCGCGGCAGTCAGAGCATGTGGGCTAAGCTGTGTGCTCGAGAGGGAAACAGCCCGGACCGCCCGCTAAGGTCCCCAAGTTCCAGCCGAGTGGCAAAGGATGTGCGTCCGCCCAGACAACCAGGATGTTGGCTTAGAAGCAGCCATCCATTCAAAGAGTGCGTAACAGCTCACTGGTCGAGTGGACATGCGCCGACAATACACGGGGCTAAGCTGGACACCGAAGCGGCGGGATTTTGATTTACAGAATCGGTAGGGGAGCTTCCCATGGGCGGAGAAGCCGGAGGGCGACCGACGGTGGAGCGCATGGGAGTGAGAATGCTGGCATGAGTAGCGAGAGACGAGAGAGTAACTCGTCCGCCGTGAACCCGAGGTTTCCTGGGCAAGGCTAATCCTCCCAGGGTCAGTCGGGGGCTAAGGCGAGGCCGGTAGGCGTAGCCGACGCGCAGCAGGCAGACATTCCTGCACCGCGCACGCGGCGCTACGACCGACGGGGCGACGGATGGGGGTGGCTCGGCGGGGTTCTGGACGTCCCCGTGATGGAGCGCGGCCCGCGGACCAGGGAAATCCGGTCCGCAGGAGGGCGAGGCTCCGGACGAAGCGATCAAGCGAAGCGAGTGAGCCCGAGGTCCCTAGAAAAACCCCTAGGCAGGCGCGTGCGCGCCCGTACCGCAAACCGACACAGGTGGGTGGGTAGAACATACCGAGGCGATCGGGTCAACCATGGTCAAGGAACTCGGCACAATGGCCCCGTAACTTCGGGAGAAGGGGTGCCCGCGCGTACGTGAACGGACTTGCTCCGGGAGCGGAGGCGGGCCGCAGTGGAGAGGCCCAAGCGACTGTTTACCAAAAACACAGGACTCTGCAGAAGCCGCAAGGCGACGTATAGGGTCTGACGCCTGCCCGGTGCCGGAAGGTCACGCGGAGGAGTTAGCGCATCGCGCGAAGCCCCGAAGCCAAGCCCCGGTAAACGGCGGCCGTAACTATAACGGTCCTAAGGTAGCGAAATTCCTTGTCGGGTAAGTTCCGACCTGCACGAAAGGCGCAACGACTTGGGCGCTGTCTCGACCATGGACCCGGTGAAATTGCACTGGTCGTGAAGATGCGACTTACCCGCGGAAGGACGGAAAGACCCCGTGAACCTTCACTGCAGCTTGGCATTGGCCGCTGGTCCCGCGTGTAGAGGATAGGCAGGAGGCATCGATCCGGAGGCGCCAGCCCCCGGGGAGCCGCCCTTGGAATACTGCCCTCGCGCGACCGGCGTCCTAACCCGAGGCCGTCAACCGGCTCGGGGACCGTGCCAGGCGGGCAGTTTGACTGGGGCGGTCGCCTCCTAAAGGGTAACGGAGGCGCGCGAAGGTCCGCTCGGGACGGTCGGCAACCGTCCTTTTGAATGCAAGAGTACAAGCGGGCTTGACTGCGAGGCCCACAAGCCGAGCAGGTGCGAAAGCAGGCTCTAGTGATCCGGCGGCCCCGAGTGGGTGGGCCGTCGCTCAACGGATAAAAGGTACTCCGGGGATAACAGGCTGATCTTGCCCAAGAGTCCACATCGACGGCAAGGTTTGGCACCTCGATGTCGGCTCATCGCATCCTGGGGCTGGAGCAGGTCCCAAGGGTACGGCTGTTCGCCGTTTAAAGCGGTACGCGAGCTGGGTTCAGAACGTCGTGAGACAGTTCGGTCCCTATCCTCCGTGGGCGCAGGAGAATCGATGGAGGCTGCCCCCAGTACGAGAGGACCGGGGTGGACGCACCTCCGGTGAACCGGTTGTCGACCAACGGCACGGCCGGGTAGCCGCGTGCGGCGCGGATAACCGCTGAAGGCATCTAAGCGGGAAGCCGTTCCAGGGATTAGTTCTCCTTCCGGTAAGGGCCCAGGTAGACTACCTGGTCGATAGACGGCAGGTGCAAGGGCGGCGACGTCCTCAGCCGAGCCGCACTAATCGCCCGAGCTCTTCCGGAACCGCACCTCGCGGCCCGCGGGACCTGGCGCTCACGCGCGGTCCGGGCACGAGGATGCCCCCGAGTCACCTCCCCTATGCGCCATGCGGCCCCCAGGGCACGTAAGTAGACACCGGACACCGTAACGGTGGGCGCCGCCCACCGGTCAGCGGCCAGAGCATGGGGGGCACGCCCGGTCCCGTTCCGAACCCGGAAGCTAAGCCCCATCGCGCCGAGAGTACTGCGGGGTCAGCCCGTGGGAGGCCAGGGCGCCGCTGACCGGTGGACGGCACCGAGCCGTACGCTTGAACTGAGAAGGGGGAGGCCTCGCGGCCTCCCCCTTTTTGCGTTATATACATGTTGTGCTTTGGGACCTAGCTTCCCCGTATGCGCTCTTACTGTTTGGCTGTTTTTTGAGTCCATCTAGTGTATTTGAGCGATAATTACTCGCATTGGCGTTAGGGAGGGCTTGATGTTTACCGTATTTGTCTTGGGCAATATTGCTTCGGGTAAGTCGACTGCCTGCCGCTATTTCGAATCTCGTGGCGCTATGCTTATCGATCTGGATGAGCTTGCAAAATCGCTGTATGTGCCGGGCTCTGATATCGTCAATGCTCTCGCGGATGAATTCGGTTGGGACATTTTGGATGAGGAAGGCGGCATTCGCCGCAGTATCCTCGCTTCTCGAGCCTTCGCTTCTCCTGATTCGGTCGCACGGCTCAATGGCATCGTGCATCCCGTTCTGATTGAACAGCTTTCGCTTAGGATTCTCGATCCGGTTTGTTGTACGGTTTCATCTCCCCGTTATCCCTTTGCGGTGGTCGAGGTTTCAGCTCCGACTGGTTTTGAGGATGCATTTGGCTTGGCTGATGAAATTCTGGTCATTAGCGCCCCTTTGTCAGTTCGTCGCGAGCGCGCTATTCAACGTGGCATGGAGCCATCTGATTTCGATGCCCGTTCTGCTTGCCAGCCCGATGAGTCTGCGCTGTGCAATCTCGCTACAACGGTGATTGATAATGCCGCAGGCGATAATTCGCTCTTTGAGCAGCTTGACTCATGGCTTGCATGCCACGGGTTTATAGATACTCCGGATAAGGAGGAGGCCGATGCCTAAGGCACGTTTCTTTACGTGGTATCGCGTGACGCCACTTGCCGTTGTGTTCGTCTTCGGCCTTATTTCGCTCGTCTACTCGTGTGCCCCTGCCGCTTTCTTTAAGCCGCTGTATCCGATTGACTACGAGGCGTATGTAAAGCAATCCAGTATTTCGCATAATCTGGATCCGTATCTGGTGTGCGCTGTCATTAAGTCGGAATCGAATTGGGATCCCGAGGCCGAGTCGAATCAGGGTGCTCAGGGATTGATGCAGCTGATGCCCGAGACTGCCCAGGATATGATTGCCAAGGGCCTTGTCGACGGAGGGGAGTATTCGGCCGACAATCTTAACGATCCGGCTACGAATATCGAGTTTGGCTGCGCATACCTCTCGTATCTTCTCGCCTATTTCAACGGGTCGACGGATAGTGCCATCGCCGCCTATAACGCCGGTATGGGCAATGTCGACGGATGGGCGCAGCAGAACACGTCACTCCATAATGCGATTACCTTCCCTGAAACTCAGGCTTATCTGATTCGCGTCAATAATGCCTGGGTTCGATATAAGACTCTCTATCCCGATCGGTTCGTATAGGACTAAGCCCACCGCCTGCGTATACTGCAGATGTACGAGTTAGGAGTATCCATGGCGGAATTTGAAGTAGAACGCGTTGGTGGTGAACTTAAGCGCTTTGGCGTTGAGGGCGCTGATGTGCCGTTTAAGGTCGTGTCTCCATACGAGCCCGCTGGTTCCCAGCCTAAGGCCATTGAGTCACTTGTGCGGGGCGTGAGGGACGGAGACCGCTATCAGGTTTTGCTGGGCGTGACTGGTTCGGGCAAGACCTTCACGATGGCAAAGACTATTGAGGCCCTGGGAAAGCCGACGCTGGTCATGGCCCCCAATAAAACGCTCGCTGCTCAGCTTGCGAGCGAGCTCAAAGAGTTCTTTCCCAACAACGCTGTGGTCTACTTCGTCTCGTACTACGACTACTATCAGCCCGAGGCGTATGTGCCGCAAAGCGATACATATATCGAGAAAGACTCCTCGATTAACGAAGAGGTCGAGATGCTGCGCCATCAGGCGACCGCGTCACTGCTCTCTCGACGTGATGTGATCGTTGTCGCATCGGTCTCGTGTATCTATGGCATTGGCTCTCCTGAGGACTATGCGGGTCTGGCTCCAAACGTCGACAAGAAGGTGCCGCTCGAGCGCGATGACTTTATCCATGCACTTATCGACATTCAATATGATCGCAATGACTATGACCTGGCACGTGGCACGTTCCGCGTGCGCGGCGATGTTGTTGACGTGTATCCGCCTTATGCCGAGCATCCGTTGCGGTTTGAGTTCTTTGGCGACGAGGTCGAGCTGATTGCCGAGATCGATGAGGTCACCGGTGAGATGCTTCGTGAGTACGAGGCCATTCCCGTATGGCCGGCATCGCACTACGTGACCGAGAAGCCGAAGGTCAAGGCGGCTCTGAAATCGATCAGCGAAGAATGCGAGAAGCGCGTGGCGGAGCTCAAGGCGACCGACAAGTTGCTCGAGGCGCAGCGTCTGCAGCAGCGTACCGATTATGATCTTGAGATGCTCGAGACGATGGGCTTTTGCAACGGCATCGAGAACTACTCGCGTCATCTGGACGGTCGCAAGCCGGGTGAGCCGCCGTTTACCCTAATCGATTACTTTCCCAAGGATATGCTCTGCATCATCGATGAGAGCCATGTGACGGTGCCGCAGATTCGCGGCATGCACGAAGGTGACCGCTCGCGTAAGGTGACGCTGGTGGAACACGGTTTTCGCCTGCCCTCGGCGCTCGATAACCGCCCGCTTCGTTTCGATGAGTTTGAGGCAAGGATCCCCCAGTTTATCTATGTTTCGGCCACGCCGGGCGACTACGAGCTGCGGGTGAGCCAAAACGATGTGGAGCAGATTATTCGTCCGACTGGCCTGCTCGACCCCAAGATTGACGTGCGTCCAGTTCGCGGCCAGATTGACGATCTTGAGGACGAGATTCGCGAGCGCGTTGCCCGCAAGGAGCGCGTGCTGGTGACCACGTTGACCAAGCGCATGGCCGAGGACCTGACCGACCATCTGCTCGACGCGGGCATTAAGGTCAATTACATGCACTCTGATACGGCGACAATGGACCGTGTCGAGATCCTGCGAACGCTGCGCGAGGGCAAGATCGATGTTCTCGTTGGCATCAACCTGCTTCGCGAGGGCTTGGATCTCCCCGAGGTCTCACTGGTGGCAATTCTCGATGCCGATAAGGAAGGCTTCTTGCGCAACCGCCGTTCGCTGATTCAGACGATTGGCCGTGCGGCCCGTAACGCCGATGGTGAAGTCATCATGTATGCAGACGTTGTGACCGATTCGATGAAAGAGGCCATCGAGGAGACGCAGCGCCGTCGCGAGATTCAGATGGCATATAACGAAGAACATGGCATTGTGCCCAAGACAGTGCGCAAGGCCATCAACGACATCTCAAGTTTTATTGCCGAGGCCGAAAAAACTGTGGGCTCCAAAGGACGCTCGAAGGGCGACTCTCTTGGCCATGGCGCATTCTATACGCCCGATGAGTCGGGCGAGGGCGGTGTGCCGGAAACGGTGGCGCCCGAGCAGACACTTGCGGAGCAGTTGGAAGAACTGCCGCATGACGAGCTTGTGCGGATCGTCGAAACCATGGAAGAGGATATGCGTAACGCTTCTGCCGCCATGGACTTTGAGGAGGCGGCGCGCCTGCGCGATGCCGTCGTTCAGATTCGGGCGATGCTCGAGGGTGCGTCTGAGGACGAGACGATCGAGCGCTTGCGTTTGCAGGCCCGCAAGGGTTCCACGTTCGCATCGGGCAGAAAACGCCAGGGTGCACGGTTTAAGAAATAGCGAACAGGCCCCGAGTTCCCTGTGGAGCTCGGGGCCTATGTCTTTTGCGCGCTGGAATTCGTGCGTTAGAGGTCTGCGATCAGGGCTTCGGCACAACGAATGCCGTCGGTGGCCGCGCTCATGATGCCGCCGGCATATCCAGCTCCCTCTCCACAAGGGTAGAGGCCCGGGGTCGACACGGCATGGCACGTTCGGTCTCGGGTGACAGTGACCGGTGAGCTCGAACGAGTCTCCACGCCGGTAAGAACGGCATCGGGACGGTCGTAACCTCGTAGCTTTTTTCCGAGTAGGGGAAGTCCCAGGCGGAGCGACTCGACGATATGCTGCGGCAGGGCTTCGTCAATTGCCGTCCAGGTCACACCGAGCGGATAGGTGGGCTTTACCTTTCCGGGCGCCTTGCTGGCGCGTTCTGCGAGGAAATCTCCGACGAGTTGTGCCGGTGCGTTCCAGTTGGAACCGCCCAGGCGATAGGCGGCCGCCTCGCAGGCACGTTGGAGCTCGATGCCGGCGAGCGGGTCATCGTTGGGAAGGTCCTCAGGCGTGACGTTAACGAGCAGGGCGGCATTTGCGTTGCGTCCGTCGCGGGCATTGAGACTGGCCCCGTTGACGCACAGATGGCACGGTTCTGAAGAGGCGGCAACAACCTGTCCGCCGGGGCACATGCAAAACGAGAACACGCTGCGGCCGTTGGGAAGATGGGCGACGAGCTTGTAGGGGGCTGCCCCGAGCGCTGGATGTCCCGCCGAGGCTCCATATTGGGCTCTGTCGATGTCGCGTTGCGGATGCTCGATGCGAACGCCCATGGCAAAGGTCTTTTGTGCGAGGGCCACGTTGTGGTCCTTAAGGAGCTCAAAAATATCGCGAGCAGAATGCCCGCAGGCGAGGATGAGGTGCTTTGTCTCGATTGGCTCGTAAGCGGCGTCTTGGGACGATTGGACATCAATACCGGTGATGGCGCCAGACGCGTCGATGTGAATGTCGACGAGCTTTGTTCGATAACGGACGATACCTCCGAGCTGCTCGATGCGCTGGGATATAGCGGTGACAACCGTGGGAAGGATGTCGGAGCCAATGTGCGGCTTGGCATCCCACAGAATATCGCGGGGCGCACCCGCCTCGACGAAGGTTTCGAGGATAAGGCGATGGGCGGGATTTTTTGTTCCCGTATTGAGCTTGCCGTCCGAGAAGGTCCCCGCGCCGCCCAGACCAAACTGGATATTACTCTCGGGGTCGAGGATGCGCTCCTTTAGAAAGAGGTCGATCGCATGCGAGCGGCGAAATGCCGGGTCGCCGCGCTCGATGAGCAAGGGCTTAAGACCTGCTTTGGCGAGCGTTAGCGCGGCGAAAAGGCCAGCGCATCCGGCGCCGACAACGACAGGGCGTTCTTGAGGTGCGTCGGAGACGGGGCTGGGGAATGAAGACCCATCGTCTTTTATCGCGCGTACGCGCGAGCGGTCACGCTCGGAAACGCTGTCGACCGCTTCTCGCTCGAGGTGGGGACTGGTCAGCTCAACACGAAAGCTCAGGATAAAATGGACGTCTCGTTTTTTGCGAGCGTCGATTGACTTGCGGTGGAGCTCGATGGACTTGATCTCGGAGTCTTTGCAACGTAGGACGCGCTTGGCGACTCGCTTGCCAACAATGAGGCAGGCATTTTCATCGCCGGCTTCATCGAGCGACGCGTTGACTTGGGTGATTTCAATCATCGAGGTCTCCTTAGAGGCAAGAAAGAGGCCGTCCGGTATCCCAGACGGCCCGAATGCGTTTTTGATTATAGACTGCGCGGCTACAGGCTGCTTGCAGCGCGAATGCCCGAGAGCCATGCCCACGCAAGGTTAAAGCCTCCGCAATCGGCGTCGATGTCGAGCGCTTCGCCGCAGACGTAAAGCGGGGTGTCGACAACGCTGCGCGCGCGTAGACTGGGTGTTGAGATGCTCTCGACAGATACGCCACCACGCGTGACCTGCGCCGAGCGCTCCTCGGCGGTTCCTTCGACGAGCAACTTAAAATGCTTGAGGATCGAGACCAGGTGGATGACATCGTTGGAGCCTGGATGGCACTGCTCGAACGCTGTGCAGACGACGCGGGAGAGTTGCGGGGCGAGCATGCCGTCGAGCCAACGGGGATCGCGGGGCGAAAAGCCGCCGAGCAGCTTAACGCGCCGGTTAAGCATATCGAGCAACTCGTCTTTAGAGAGGTCGGGGAAAACGTCGAGCAGGATCGTATCGCCGCGCTGGATACGACGGGAGAGGTTGAAGACAGCGACGCCCGAGATACCGAAGGTTCGAAACAGGACTTCACCGTCTTCGTGCCAGAGCTCATTATGATTGCGGGCGAGCGTCAAGCGGGCGCGGACGCGCAGGCCGTCCAACGTCTTGAGTGCCGCCCGATCGCCGACGACCGTTGCCGATACGGGGCAGAGGATGGGGCGCAGCGAAGTGAGGGGGAGGCTAAACGTATCGGCGATACCGGTGGGGTTGCCACCCGTGGCGATAATTACGGCATGTGCCTCCAGGGCCTCGTTCTTGCGAGGGACATCGGCGAGCGCTTTCCGAAGCGAGCGGAGCTCCGATTTTCGGTCGCCGTGCTTTTTTGCCTTGAGCGCCCGCGCTGGACGGTCTATTTGGAGTGTCCAGCCTTCGGAAGCTTTGTGCGCCGAGGCAACGTTGGCTCCGCAGATTAAGGTAATACCTAGGCGGTCGCAAACGTTGAGAAGCGCGTCGCGCACCGATTCTGCGCGAAGGGAGCGCGGGTATAGCCGGCCTTCCTCGGAGGTTGTCATGATGCCCAGCGAGGAGAAGAAACCCATAAGCTCTTGTTCGGGTTGGGGGCCCATGACAGATTCGACGAATGCGGGGTGGTTATACCGCTGAGGATCAATCGATTCGTTGGAGAGGTTGCAGCGGCCGTTACCGGTCGCAAGGAGCTTTAGGCCGCAGGCGACATCGCGCTCAACGATGCAGACGCTTTTGCCAGCACGTGCGGCCGTAATGGCGGCGGCGAGGCCTGAAGCCCCGCCGCCGATTACCAGGACGTCATAGAAGGCGCTCGTGTTCACTTAGGCCTCGTCGGTCTCGTGCGGGGTAATAGCCTCGACGGCAGAGACTGCCTTGGGCAACATGCCATCGGGCAGCGCGGTCTCAACCTCGCCCTTATCGCAGGCCTCGGCGAGTGCCGGATTAATGGGAAGCGTGCCCAAGATGTCGAGGTTATAGCGCTCTGCGACCTCGGGGAGCTTGCTTTTGCCAAAGACCTCGATCTTCTTGCCGCAGTCGGGGCACTCGATATAGCTCATGTTCTCGACGATGCCCAGAATGGGGACGTTCATCTTCTCGGCCATGTTGACCGCCTTGGCGACGATCATCGAGACCAGGTCCTGCGGGCTCGTGACGATGACGATGCCGTCGACGGGCAGCGACTGGAAGACGGTGAGCGCGACGTCGCCTGTTCCCGGAGGCATGTCGACCAGCAGGTAGTCGATGGGGCCCCACGAGGTCTCGCTCCAGAACTGCCTAATGGCGCCTGCGATGACCGGACCGCGCCAAAGGACGGGGTCGGTCTCGTTTTGGAGCAGAAGGTTGGAGCTCATGACCTTGACGCCGTGCTCGGAGATTTCGGGCAGCATGAGGTTGCCAAGGGCATGGACGTGGCGTCCGCTCATACCGAACATCTTGGGGATAGAGGGACCGGTGATGTCGGCATCGAGGACGCCGACCTTGTGGCCGTGGCGGGCAAGCTCGGTGGCGATGGCACCGGTGACAAACGACTTGCCGACACCGCCCTTGCCGGAAAGCACGGCGATGACGCGTTTGACCTCGGACAGCGTATTCTCCTCAAATTGCGACGGCGACGTTTGTCCGCCGGCGGCCTGTGCGTGCTCGCAACCCATGTATGACTCCTTTGTATATGTTGGGGCCGGGGCCCCGCGATGTGACACGAGCGTCATTGTACCCTCGTTTGCGAGCGGGAGTCATTTGCGATGCATTTGGGCCGAGCGTGCTTGCAATACGATGGGTCCAAGCGAATGGGCGGGCTTACTGAACTTTGCTGGCAAACTCGAGGTATTGCATGCGCTGCAGCTTGTCGATCGTCGAGGCGTATGGGCTGTCTTCAGATTCCAAGTCGTAGCGCAGCCCGTCGGCACCAAGGTAGCCGGCGACATTGATGGTGGGCACATCTGACCTTGTTGCAAGCAGGGCCTTTTGATAGTCGGTGAGCGGGGCGCCGATCTTATTAAGGGTAATGGCTGCAATCTCGTTTGCCCCGACGGTGTCGTAGACGTTGAGCTCGGTATTGCCGGCGATTTCATAGTTAGCCCAGACGAAATAGGTCGACTCATAGATACGGAAAGCGTGGCTTGCCGTATCTTCCTGAGGGTACAGCTCATCGTTGAGAGTCGTTGCGGCGCTCGGCTGATGGTCGCCAAAAAAGACAAGGACAACCGGTCTGCTGATATTGCGGAGCTCGTTGATAAAATACTCGAGGTCCCGGTCGGACGCGTTGATGCAGGTAAGATAGGTGTTGAGCGCGCTATTGGCGCCCTCGCTGGCTCCCTCGACCCAATAGTTTGTCAGCTCTTCGGCGGGAACGGTGCCATAGTCGTAGCCGCCGTGATTTTGCATCGTGACGTCAAAGATGAACTGCGGGGCTTCGTCGGTTCTAAGCAGGTCGAGTATCTTGTCGTAGGTGGCGTAGTCGCATACGCCGGCATGGTAACAGGGCGCACCTTCGAAATCGCCGATTGAAAGAAAGTCTCCAAAGCCCAGCTGCTGATAGATTTTATCTCGATGGTAGTTGACGGGGTTTTGCGGGTGCATAGCGGTGGCGGTATACCCAAGCTCTTTAAGGTCCTTTGCCAGGCTGTTGACGCCATTCATCTGATACAGCTGATAGGGGATCTTGCCTAATCCGACAAAGGCCGTTGTCGCTCCGGTCAAAAATTCGAATTCGGAGTTTGCCGTTCCGCCACCGGTGACCGAAGCGAGCATGGTGCCGCGAACAAGTGTGTCGGGAAGCGAGTTGTAGAATGCGGGGCCGGTGTACCCGGCCGCCTGGAGCTGCTCAAAGCACGAAAGGTCGCTAAAACTCTCATTCATGACGGCAACAATCGTCGGCTTGATTTCATTGAACTGGGCAACGGCCGCCGCGCGCTGCTCGCTCGAGCCATACGTGCTGTCGTAGGTGGCGGCGAGCTCCTGCTCGATGCTCCGCGCCTCATCGGGCGTATAGTCTTCGGGCTTCTCAATGGGCAACTCGTTGACCATTTCGGTGAACGAAGTGATAAAACCCTGAGACGCATACGTGGTGATGGGCTGCCAACGGTCAAATCCAAAATTCAGCGCCTGCTCCAAGTCGATGCTGGAAAAGCCCGAGAGCCCCACAACGGTCACTAGCAGAAAAGCGCAGAGGTTAGCGGCGATTGCGGGGAAGACATGGGTGGGCGTACGGAGCTTTCTCGGTCGGATAAGCGAAAGAAGCCCCAGGGAAATCTCCAGCAGGGCTAGAGAGGTTACGATTCCGGCGGTAAAGGTAAACTCGTATCCCTCGCTCACTTCCATTGCGGTGCCAAGGGCCAAGATATCGCTTGGCAGGATGGCCTCGCCTTTAAACGTTATGACGAAGTGCTCGGCAATGCCAAGGATGCAACAGGCGACGGGCACGAGGGCCATGACGCCTCCATGACGCTGTCCCAGCAAATAAAGGGAGAGCAGAACCGTCGCGAGCAGCCCGACGGAAAACCCGAATGAGTTGGCGGGAATGCGATAGAACGTTTCGTTACAGGCAATTTCGAGTGAAACGAACGAGAGCGCTGAAACAGCGGCGATGACAAGGATGTCACGGCAAATACAGGCAACCGTTCCCGTCGCAAGATCGGTTTGGTCGATAAGTCCCGAAACCAAGGGCTCGACAAGAAGTATGACGGCGGTAGCACCGAGCGCCGAATAAGAAAGGACCCATAGGGAATTGTCCTCATTTACGAGCAATTGATTCGTAATCCATGCAGCTACCATGCCGAGCGGGATGAGGAGCGTCGCGCACCAAAAGACGCGGGCAATGGGCGGCTTTTCATTGTGTTTGATTGAAAAATATACGCGCACCACGACGATGGCCACGATAAGGACGGCGATGAATATGGGCAGATTGGCCATGTCGCTCGAAGTGATTTCAAGGGGGATATCTTCGGTCATGGACGTTCCTCTGTTACGGCAAATTAAGTTCAGTATTAGATTACTGTAACCTTTCCACGGCATTTCGAGAAACAAAGCGCCCGATACGCAAAGCTAAAGGTCTGCGAATCTTGTATTACGAACATCTGTGCGCGTCGAGTGCGCTAAACTCATCGACAGTATGATTCGATGCAATAGGAGGCAAGGAGCTTCCATGTCTGATTCTTCTATCGTTATTCGCGGCGCTCGTGAGCACAACCTCCGTGATATCGATGTTTCCATTCCGCGTGACCAACTCGTGGTCATTACCGGTCTTTCTGGCTCGGGCAAGAGTTCGCTGGCATTTGACACTATCTATGCCGAGGGCCAGCGTCGATACGTCGAGAGTCTTTCGAGCTATGCGCGCCAGTTCTTGGGCCAGATGGACAAACCCGACTTGGATTCAATCGACGGCCTTTCGCCGGCGGTGTCGATCGACCAAAAGACGACGTCTAAAAACCCTCGCTCGACGGTTGGCACCGTAACCGAGATTTATGACTATCTGCGCCTGCTGTTCGCCCGTGTGGGCACCCCGCACTGTCCCGAATGCGGCCGCGTCATTGAGCGCCAGACGACCGACCAGGTTGCCGACAAAGTCTTGGCGGCGGGGGAGGGTCGCCGCGCGTTTGTGCTGGCACCGGTGGTGCGCGGGCGAAAAGGCGAGTACACCAAACTGTTTGAGGACCTTCGCGCCGAGGGCTTTAGCCGCGTGCGTGTCGACGGCGAAGTGCGCTCGCTCGATGATCCGATCGATCTGGACAAGAACTTCAAACACGATATCGAGGTCGTAGTCGACCGCATCGTGATTCGTGAGAATTCTCTGGGCCGTATCGCCGAGTCTGTTGAACAGGCGACTGCCTTGGCGCACGGTAATGTGAACGTATACATGCTGCCCGATCGCGATGCTCCCGAGGGGACCGAGGGCGAGCTGCTGGAGTATTCGTTGGCTCTGGCATGCCCGGAGCACGGGCACTCCATCGACGACCTACAACCCCGCGACTTTTCGTTCAACGCTCCCTATGGCGCATGTCCTGAGTGCGACGGCCTGGGCTTTAAGAAAACCGTTGATGCCGAGGCGCTGATTGAGGATCCCTCGAAGTCCATTGCCGACGGAGTCTTTGGTAGCCTGTTTGGCAATTCGAACTACTATCCGCAGATTTTTGCTGCGGTCTGCAAACACTTTAAGGTGAGCGCCGATACGCCGTGGGGGGACTTGCCCCCTCGCGTGCGTCGTGCGTTTTTGGATGGCATGGGCGACACGAAGATTTCGGTCGACTATCAAAAGCTCGATGGGCGTCGCAGCCAGTGGGATACCAAGTTTTCGGGCGTTCGCAACATCCTGTACGAACGCTATGCCGAGACGACGAACGAGAACACCAAGGCGCGCCTGGAGAAGTACATTCGCGAGGAGCCGTGCTCGAGCTGTCACGGTGCTCGCCTGCGTCCCGAGATGCTTGCCGTCACCGTGGGCGGCAAGTCCATTTACGAGGTTTGTTGCCTGTCGTGCCGTGAATCGCTCGAGTTTTTTGAGGGCCTGGAACTCACCGAGCGCCAACAGTTTATCGGCGGCCGTATCGTCAAGGAAATCCTGGAGCGCTTGCGTTTTCTGGTCGATGTTGGACTCGACTATCTGACGCTCGATCGTGCCTCGGCGACGCTTTCCGGTGGCGAGGCACAGCGTATTCGACTGGCAACGCAGATCGGCGCGGGTCTCATGGGCGTGCTCTATATTCTGGACGAGCCCTCGATCGGTCTTCATCAGCGTGACAACGAGCGCCTGATTAAGACGCTCGAGCGCCTGCGCGATATCGGCAATACCGTTATCGTTGTCGAACACGACGAGGATACAATCCGTGCCGCCGACTACGTGATCGACATGGGGCCCGGCGCCGGTGTCAACGGCGGGCACGTAGTCGCGGCGGGAACGCCTGCTGATATCATGGCGTGTCCTGAGTCGATGACGGGCGCTTACCTGACCGGCAAACGAATGATTCGGGTGCCTGATGAACGGCGCAAGCCCGGTCGCGGCTGCCTTAAAATTACGGGCGCTCGAGCCAACAACCTCAAAAACGTTACTGCCAAGATCGAGTTTGGTACGCTTACGGTTGTTACCGGCGTGTCGGGATCGGGCAAGAGCTCTCTGGTTACCGACACCATTGCGCCTGCCCTTACGAATGCCATTCACCGCTCGACGCGCCCTGTGGGTCCGTATAAGAAAATCGAGGGCATTGAGTGTATCGATAAGGTTATCGATATCGACCAGTCGCCGATTGGCCGTACGCCGCGTTCCAACCCTGCTACCTATATCGGCCTGTGGGATGATCTTCGCGCACTGTTTGCGAGTACGCCGGAGTCGAAGGCGCGCGGCTACTCGCCGGGTCGTTTCTCCTTTAATGTGAGTGGCGGGCGCTGTGAGGCGTGCAAGGGCGACGGGCAGATCAAGATCGAGATGCACTTCCTTCCCGATATCTACGTTCCCTGCGAAGTTTGCGGCGGTAAACGCTACAACCGCGAGACACTCGAGGTCACCTACCGTGGCAAGACCATCTCGGACGTGCTCGACATGAGCGTCACCGAGGCGCTGGCCTTCTTTGGGAATATCCCGCAGATTAAGCGCAAGCTCCAGACGCTGTACGATGTAGGCTTAGGCTACGTGAGCCTGGGCCAGCCCGCCACGACGCTCTCGGGCGGCGAGGCGCAGCGTGTGAAGCTCGCCAAGGAGCTTCATCGACGCCAGACGGGCAAGACGTTCTATATTTTGGACGAGCCGACGACCGGTCTTCATTTTGAGGACGTCCGCCAGCTGCTCGATGTGCTGCAGCGTTTGGTCGATGCGGGCAACACGGTGCTGGTGATTGAGCACAACCTTGATGTCATCAAGGTTGCCGACCGCCTGATCGATATGGGTCCCGAGGGCGGTAACGGCGGCGGAACCGTCGTGGTTTCGGGCACACCGGAGCAGGTTGCGGACTGTCCGCAGAGTTATACGGGCAAGTTTTTGGCGCCGTTGCTCAGGCGTGACCGGGAGCGTCAGGCTCAACTTGATGCTCAATAAATAGGCGATTCAGTTTATGGGCGCCATCGACTCCTTGTGATTCGATGGCGCTTGCTGTGCCGAAGTGACGTATGCAGCCGAATTGGACATATACTTAATCCTTGCGTCCGAATGCGAGGGAAAGGATATGTCATGGCAAAGGCTGTAAAGACGCCAAAAACCAATGCGATGCGCGAGCTGGAAAGCGCCGGCATTTCCTATGTTCTACATACGTACGAAGACGATGGTGATGAGTCGGTGGGCCTGGGTGTCGCGATTTCGGAGCAGCTTGGCGAGGAGCCCGGTCAAGGATTTAAGACTTTGGTCTGCGTGACACCGTCCAACGACTATGTCGTGTGCTGTATCCCTGTTGCCGACGAGCTCGATCTAAAGTCCGCCGCGCGTGCCGCGGGGGAGAAGTCCTTGGCCATGATGCATGTGAAGGATTTGCTTGCGGCGACTGGCTACGTTCGCGGCGGCTGCAGCCCGGTCGGTATGAAAAAACGCTACCGGACGCTCATTGATGAGACATGTGTCCTTTGGGATACCATTTTTATTTCGGGAGGCAAGCGTGGTTATCAGCTCGAGCTTGCACCCGATGATTTAATTGCATTTTGCGGGGCGACGGTTGCCGCGATTACGAGAGAGGACTGAGCGATGCCGCAGGAAGAATTGAAGCGCGGAGCTCATTTTGCAAAAGAATCTGCGCCTCAGACACCCTCATCCGAAGCTTCTTCGTCGCGAGATGACACTGACGACATGGGCTCGTCGGACTACTCCACGGTTGGTCGTTCCGCCGGGCTTATGACCATCCTGACCATCGTGTCTCGCGTCACCGGTTTTATCCGCACGTGGGCAATGGCGGCCGCTATCGGCATGTCGCTACTCTCGTCCTCCTATCAGGTCGCCAACAACCTGCCCAATATGCTCTACGAACTCGTGATGGGCGGCATGCTCGTGACGGCGTTTTTGCCCGTGTACATGGGCGTGAGGCGTGAGCAGGGTCGCGAGGCTTCGAACGAGTACGTGGGCAACCTGCTCGGCATTCTGCTTTTGGTGCTGGGTGGCATTTCGTTGCTGGGGACCGTGTTCGCCCCGGGCTTTATCTGGACGCAATCGTTCCTTTCGGGTGACGGCGGCAGCATGGATACCGCTGCGTTCATGTTCCGTTTCTTTGCCATCCAGATTCTGTTTTATGGTTTGGGCTCGGTGTTCTCGGGCGTTCTCAACGCACACCGCGACTACTTCTGGTCGACGTTTGCCCCGGTCCTCAACAATGTGATCGTCATTGCGAGCTTTATGGGTTTTGCGCCCGTGTCCGCACAGTTTGGCGAACGTGCCGGCATCATCTTGATTGCGGCCGGTACGACCCTCGGTGTCTTTGTTCAGATGGCATGTCAGATTCCCGCGCTTGGCAAGCACGGCGTGCATCCCCATATTCATATCGACTTTAAGGACCCCGCGCTGCGCCAGACGATTGCGCTCGGTATCCCGACGCTGCTCGCCACGGTGTGCATGTTTGTCTCGACTTCTATCACCAACGCTGCCGCGCTGGTGGTCCAGCCCGAGACGGGTCCTTCCGTCATCGCCTATGCGCGCCTGTGGTACACGCTGCCCTACGCGCTGATTGCCGCCTCGCTTTCGACGGCGCTCTATACCGAGCTCTCTCATGACGCACAGGAGAAGGATTACGACAGCGTTCGCACGGGCATTTCGCGTGGCGTCGCCCAGATGCTGTTCTTCCTGATTCCGTTCGCACTGTACCTGATTGTCTTCGCACGTCCGCTCAATATGATCTACTGTGCTGGCAAGTTCGATGAATCCGGCGTGGCGCTGGTGTCCGAGTACCTTGTCTACCTGGCGCTCTCGCTGCCGCTCTACGGCGTGGTCGTGTTGATGCAGAAGAGCTTCTCTGCCTTGCTCGACATGAAGCCCTATAGCCGCTATTGCCTGTATTCCGCCATCGGCCAGGCCGGCTCGGTTCTGCTGTTTGGCGTTGTGCTGGGCTTCGGTATGCCGGCAATCGCGCTTTCGTATGTCGTCGACTACGTGATCTTGGTCGGCTGTTCGCTGTGGTGGCTGCGTCGTCGCCTGCGTGGCCTTCAGGTCAAATCTATCCTACATGGCGGTTTCTTTGGCCTTTTGCTCGGTGGCCTAGGTGCTGCCGCAGGCGCCGGCGTCATGTGGGCGCTTGAACACTTTGTCGGGGCACTTGGCGGCTCGATTCTGATTACTCTTGGCTACGTTTGCGTTGCGGGTGTCGCCTCGCTTGTTGTTACCTTTGGCCTTGCCGTCGTCCTTAAGATGCCCGAGGTCTCGGCGCTGCTTCGTCGCAAGTAGGTGCGCGTGGCCGGTCACGACAACATACCAACGCTTGCCGAGCAGGTTTCGCGCGTTCCCACACAGCCCGGATGCTACCTTTGGAAGGATGCCAAGGGCGATGTCATCTACGTGGGCAAGGCGAAAAACCTGCGCGCCCGCATGCGTCAATACGTGACACTGCAGGATGAGCGTCAAAAGATCCCGCTGATGATGCAGCTGGTGGCGAGCTTTGACTACATCGTTGTCGAAACCGAGCATGAGGCGCTTGTACTCGAGCGCAACCTGATCGGCCAGTACCATCCGTACTTTAACGTCGACCTCAAGGATGACAAGAGCTACCCCTTTATCGCCATTACAAAAGGCGACCTGTATCCCGCGATCAAATACACGCGTGAGCGTCATAAGCCGGGAACGCGCTATTTTGGACCCTATACCGATAGCCGTGCGGCACGTGAGACGATAGATACGCTGCGCAAGGTTATCCCCATCTGCTCTGCATCCTGTGCGGAGTGGCGTCGTTGTCGCCGTACCATCGAGTCCCACAAGGGCGAGGAAGACATCGTCAATATGATTTGCGCACAAAACGGGCGTCCCTGCTTTGACTACCATGTCGGGCGCGGCCCGGGTGCGTGTGTCGGCGCGATTTCCCCGGCAGACTATGCCAAGAACGTCAAGCGTGTCGAGCGCTTTTTGTCGGGCCATCGCAAGGATGTCGTCGATGAGCTGACCTCCGAGATGACGGATGCCGCCGAGGCGCTCGACTTTGAGCGCGCGGCACGCGTCAAACGTCGTTTGGAGGTCATCAGGGGTCTGGACGATCGTCAGCAAGTCGTTTTTCCCTCCAGTGTCGATATCGATGTCATCGGGTTCTATCGCGAGGAGACCATCTCCGCCGCTTGCGTCTTCGTCGTTCGCGAGGGCCGAACAGTTCGCACCTGCGAGTTCATTCTCGACAAGGGTCTTGATGTTGACGAGGAAGAGCTCCAGTCGGGCTTTCTTAAGCGCTATTACGACGAGACGGCTGATATTCCAGCTGAGGTCAACCTTTCCGTCGAGCTTGAGGATGCGGAGGCGCTGGGGGAGTGGCTTGCGGGCAAGCGTGAGCGTTCCTGCCATCTCCATAGGCCGCAGCGTGGCGAAAAGCACCGTCTGCTCGATATGGCATCCAAAAATGCGCGCCATGCCCTCATGCGCTACATGATGCGAACGGGGTACGCTGACGACCGCACCAATCAAGCGCTCCTGGAGCTCGAAAGTGCGTTGGCGCTGCCATCGCCGCCGTTGCGTATCGAGTGCTTCGATATCTCTACACTGCATGGCACCTTTACGGTCGCCTCGATGGTGGTGTTTACCAACGGGCGCGCCGACAAGAGCCAGTACCGTCGTTTTAAAATTCAGGCCGAATTGGACGAGGCAAACGACTTCGTGTCGATGTCCGAGGTTTTGGGACGACGCTATGCTCCCGAGCGCATGGCCGACGAGCGCTTTGGCTCGCGCCCCGATTTGCTCGTTGTCGATGGCGGTAAGCCGCAATTGACCGCTGCGATCAAGCAACTTGAGGCTCTTGGGCTCGATATACCAGTTTGTGGCTTGGCGAAGGCCGACGAGGAAGTTTTTGTGCCTTGGGACGAGACTCCTGTCGTGCTGCCGACCGGGTCTGCTTCGCTCTATCTAATTAAACAGGTACGCGATGAGTCCCACCGATTTGCCATCACGTTCCACCGTGAGTTGCGCGATAAAGCCATGACGGTTTCGGTGCTCGATGACGTTCCAGGCGTGGGACCCACCAGAAAACGTGCCCTTATGCGCCATTTTGGCTCGATGAAGCGTTTGCGCGCGGCGAGCGAGCAAGAGATCGCGAAAGTTCGCGGCATACCTGCCGATGTTGCCAAGGCGGTCCACGAGGCGCTCGTTGCATGGAATGCCGAGCGCGCCGAGGCGGCGGCTGGCCATTCCGATAGCTAAACACGAGCCTAAACAACTGATATACATGATTGCGCGATTTTCAACCATTTATTTCGCCATGATTGCCTGCTGATTTCGGGTTTTATTAACGCTAAAACGTTTGACTAACCCAAGCGAAAACCCTGCTATCCTGCGGGTTGACGAAGACTGATATCTCACCTCGCCGATACATACTGTCTGGCGAATCATTTGTCAACGAATTCGGTGAACGGTAGTAAATACCGTTCAAGCGTATGTATGTATCGGTCGCCGAGCGCGGCACCTCAGTTGGGTTCGTCGGTAGGTAAGGTATATATCGTCCGCAAGTTGCGCGGGGGCAAGTCTAGGTGCTCCCGAGTAAGATTCTCTATTGATAGGAGAAGACATGGCCATCATCAACAAGGGTATGTCCAGGCGTTCGTTCCTCGGCCTCACCGGCAGCGTCGCTGCTGTCGCCGGCCTTGGTCTCACTGGCTGCGGTGGCAGCTCTAGCGACGAGGGTTCCGCTTCCGGCTCCACCGATTCCGCCAACCGTGGCGGCGGCGTGATCACCGCTGGTTCCGCTTACGCTCCGTCCAGCTTCGATCCCGCCAGCACCGGCTCCGCTGTGGGCCTGGGTGCTAACTGGCACGTCGTCGAGGGCCTCTACGGCATCGATTACCACGACTACAGCACCTTCAACGAGCTCGCCACCGACGATCCCAAGTCTGTGGACGACACCACTTTCGAGGTCACCATCCGCAAGGGCGCCAAGTTCTCCGATGGCACCGAGGTCACCGCTGACGATGTCGTTGCCTCCTACACCGCTTGCGCCGCTTCCGCTACCTATGCTCCGTTCTTCCAGCCCTTCGAGTCCATCGAGGCCAAGGACGCCAGCACCGTGACGGTCAAGACTAAGGTCCCCAACTTCTCCCTGCTCAAGGATCGTCTGGCCATCGTCCGCGTTACCCCGGCCACCCAGACCGAGGAGGATCGCGCCAAGCAGCCGATCGGTTCCGGCCCCTGGATGTACGACTCTATCTCCGATACCGAGATCACCCTGGTTCCCAACCCCGAGTACAACGGTGAGTATGCTGCCGAGGATAAGAAGATCCAGTACAGCATCCTGACCGACCCCACCGCTCGCGTTACCGCTCAGCAGGAGGGCTCCACGCTCGTTATGGAGCTCGTTACCGCTGACGCCGTCGACCAGCTCGAGAGCGCCGGCTGCAAGATCGATAACGTTCAGGGTTTCGGCACCCGCTTCATCATGTTCAACGTCGCCAAGGAGCCTTGGAACAACGTCAAGGTCCGTCAGGCTGTCATGTATGCGCTCGACACCGAGAAGATGGTCAGCAACACCTTCGCCGGCCTTGCCACCGCTGCCAGCTGCTACCTGCCCAAGAGCTTCACCAACTATCATGAGGCTTCCACGGTGTACAAGACCGACACCAAGAAGGCTAAGAAGCTCATCGAGGAGTCTGGCATCACCCCGGGTGCCATCACCCTGCGCACCACCGACAACGAGCAGATTAAGGGCATGGCCGCCCAGGTCAAGAACGACCTCGACGCTCTCGGCTTCGATGTGACCATCCAGACCGATACCTCGCCGGCCACCTACGCCGCCATCGACGGCGGCGAGGCCTACGATATCCTCCTTGCCCCTGGCGATCCTTCCTGCTTCGGCGCCGACCCCGACCTGCTGCTCAACTGGTGGTACGGCGACAACGTCTGGATGCAGACCCGTTGCCCGTGGAAGGAGTCCGCTGAGTGGCAGAAGCTCCACGGTCTCATGGACGAGGCTCTTGCCGCCGAGGGCGACGAGCAGCAGAAGAAGTGGAACGAGTGTTTCGACATCATTGCCGACAACGCCGTTCTGTACCCCGTTGTCCACGTCAAGACCGTCTCCGCTTCTTGGGACGATCCGTCCACTGCGCCCAATGGCGAGGCCCTCGATGGTTTCAAGGGCATCGGCACGACGAGCATGTCCTTCAGGGGCGTTGCGACCGTCAAGGCGTAAGACTCGCTTGAGTCTATATGCAGGATGTCGGTCGTTGGGACCGTATCCTCATAGTTGAAACAAAGACCCGGGCGGCAACGATGTCGCTCGGGTCTTGTAATGAGTATCCGTACTCATATACCAGTTGGTCCTACCGACAAAAGAAAGGGGAGAGAACGTGAACAACTTGCTACGTTTGATTGGAAGGCGTCTTGTGGCGCTGCCGATCATGGCATTGGGCGTCACCGTCCTGGTGTTCTTCCTTATGTCGTTCTCCAAGACCGACCCCGCCTACACGGCGTTGGGTGACGGTGCCTCGCCCGAGGCGGTTGCCGAGTACCATGAGAAGTATGGTCTGGACGACCCCTGGCCCGTGCGCTACGTGCGCTATATGGGCGATTTGATCCATGGCGACATGGGCACCTATGGTGCTGCTCGCAACTCCGTTGCCAAGCGCATCTCCACGGCCCTGCCCGTCACGATGCAGCTGACCTTCATCGGTCTTGCCATCGGTGCGGTCGTTTCGTTTTTGCTCGGCGTCATCGCGGCACTGTATCGCGACAAATGGCCGGACCAAGTAATCCGTGTCTTTTCCATCGCCGGCTTGGCAACCCCGTCGTTCTGGCTTGCCGTTCTGTTGATCCTGCTGTTCTCTTCCTACCTTAAGGTGCTCCCGGCATCGGGCGCTCTGCCTCACTTCACCACGAATCCGGTTGGCTATCTGGGGCGTATGATCATGCCCGCTATCGCCTTGGCATTTCCGCTGACGGGCCAGATGACTCGTATCGTGCGTACCGCCATGGTCGAGGAGCTCGACAAGGATTATGTCCGTATGGCTCGCGGCGCCGGCGTTCCCGAGAAGGTCGTCGTCGGCATCAACGTTCTTCGCAATGCGCTGATCACCCCGGTCACCACCCTCGGTCTTAAGATCGGTTACCTCATGGGCGGCGCCGTCGTCATCGAGGTTATCTTCAACCTCCCCGGCATGGGCACCGCGATTCTGCAGGGCGTTCAGGGCAACGAGGCGAACCTGGTTCAGGGCGTCGTCATCGTCGTTGCTCTTGCCTTCATCATCATCAACATCGTGGTTGACATGCTCTACCTGCTCATCAACCCGCGCATCAGGACGGTGTAGATTATGGTAAAGATTCGAGAGAAGCAAACCGAGCAGCTCGAGAAGGCTGCCTCCAAGGGGCTCAAGCTCGGTGGCTGGAAGAAGATGACGCTGTCTTCTAAGATTGCCGCCGTCGTGCTGGTGCTGGTCGCCCTGACTGCGATTCTGGCGCCCCTTCTTGCCCCCTATAGCCCGGTCGAGATCTTTACGGCTCGCCAGGCTCCCGGCAACGGATTTATCTTCGGTACCGACGATAAGGGTCGCGACATTCTGTCGCGTATGCTCTACGGTGGTCGTTACTCGCTGATTATCGGCTTTGGCGCCACCGCCATGGCTCTGGTCTGCGGCTCGGTCGTGGGCGCCCTTGCAGCGGTTTCGCGCAAGGCCGTCTCCGAGACGATCATGCGTATCTTGGACATCATCATGTCCATCCCGGGCATCGCCCTCGCGGCCGTCTTCGTCTCCATCCTGGGCAACTCCGTGCCGTCGATCATCTTCGCCATCGGCTTTATGTACACTCCGCAGATTGCCCGTATCGTACGCGCCAATATCGTGTCCGAGTACGGCGAGGACTATGTCCGCGCGGTCATCGTTTCCGGCGCCAAGGCTCCGTGGATTTTGATCAAGCATGTTCTGCGTAACTGCATCGCCCCGATCATGGTCTTCACCGTTACCCTGGTCGCCGACGCCATCATCTTCGAGGCCTCGCTGACCTTCATCGGCGCTGGTATCCAGGAGCCCACCGCTACCTGGGGCAACATCCTCGCCGACGCCCGCGGCGGCGTGCTCGCCGGCCGTTGGTGGCAGGCGCTGTTCCCGGGCCTAGCCATCATGATCACCTGCCTGGCGCTCAACATCCTCTCCGAGGGCATTACCGACGCCATGGCCGCTGCTCCCTCCGCTGCCCTGGATCCTACCGATTCCTCCAAGCGTCGCGAGGCCGACCTGCTGGTCTCCGACCCCGTTCGCGCCTACAAGGAGCAGGCCCAGTCCCTCTCCGCTCGCCTTGGCGCCCTGCGCGATGTCGAGCTCAAGCGTGACGATCGCCACGTGCCCGACGAGTCCGTTGAGCCGATTCTCTCGGTCCGTGACTTCTGCATCCAGTTTGAGCATCACGGTGATATCAACGTCGTCGACCATGTCAACTTTGACGTTCGTCCTGGTCAGACCATGGGCCTGGTGGGCGAGTCCGGTTGCGGTAAGTCCATCACCACGCTGGCCATCATGGGCCTGACCGACGATGACGAGCATCTTTCCGGCGAGGTTCTCTGGGAGGGTCGCGACCTGCTCAAGATGAGCAAGAAGGAGTGGTTCGGCCTGCGCGGTACCGATATCGCTATGGTCTATCAGGACGCCCTGTCCTCGCTTAATCCCTCCATGCTCATCTCTGCCCAGATGAAGCAGCTCACCAAGCGCGGCGGAACCCGCAGCGCCGAGGAGCTCCTGGAGCTCGTCGGCCTCGATCCCAAGCGCACGCTCGAGAGCTATCCGCACGAGCTTTCCGGCGGCCAGCGTCAGCGTGTCCTGATCGCTATGGCCCTTACCCGCGACCCCAAGCTGGTCATCTGCGACGAGCCCACGACCGCTCTGGACGTTACCGTCCAGAAGCAGGTCATCAAGCTGCTCAACGATCTTCAGGCCAAGCTCGGCTTTGCCATGATCTTCGTTTCGCACGACCTGGCGCTGGTCGCCGAGGTCGCCCACAACATCACGGTTATGTACGCTGGTCAGGTTATCGAGCAGGCGCCCACCAAGGAGCTGCTCACCAACCCGATTCACGAGTACACCCGCGGTCTTCTGGGCTCCGTTCTGTCCATCGAGAGCGGTTCGGGCCGCCTGCACCAGGTGCCCGGCGCCGTTCCGAGTCCGCGCGATTTCCCCAAGGGCGATCGCTTCGCGCCCCGCTCGAGCCATCCGCGTATTGGCCTGGACACCCGTCCGGTCTTCAAGCGCGTGCCCGGCACCGAGCACTTCTATTCCGAGCTCCCCGACGAGGTGCTCAAGGCAAATGGTTTGACCCCTCACGCGGAGGTGATGTAGATGAGCGAGACCGCAGTCAACGGCGTCGAGCCGATCATCTTCCTTGATGACGTCCACGTCACCTTTAGGACCCGTACCGGCTCGATTCTGCACCCCAACCTGGTTCACGCCGTCCAGGGTGTAACGATTAAGCTCATGCCCGGTCAGACGATCGGCATCGTCGGCGAGTCCGGTTGCGGTAAGTCCACCACCGCTAACGTCATGTGCGGCCTGCAGGCCCCCACGAGCGGCAAGGTCTACTTTAAGGGCAAGGACGTTACCAAACGTACCGCCGAGGACCGTCGCCACATGGGTCGCGTCATCTCGGTCGTGTTCCAGAACCCGGCCACGGCGCTCAACCCCCGCATGGTCGTTCGCGAGCAGCTGCTCGACCCCATGCGCGTCCACAACTTGGGTACCGAGGCCGAGCAGGAGAAGCGCGTCAAGGAGCTCTTGGAGCTCACCGGTCTGCCCAGCTCCGCCGCCGAGGTTCTTCCCGGCCAGCTTTCGGGCGGCCAGCGACAGCGCGTCGCAATTGCCCGTGCCCTGTCGCTGAACCCCGATGCCATCATCGCCGACGAGCCCACCTCGGCTCTGGACGTTTCGGTCCGCGCGCAGATTCTGAACCTGCTGACCGACCTTAAAAAGGAGCTCGGCCTGGCCATGGTGTTCATTAGCCATGACATCCAGACGGTCCGCTATATCTCTGACGACATCATCGTTATGAATGGCGGCAAGATCGTCGAGCAGGGCGAGGCCAAGCAGGTCTTCCAGCATCCTCAGGACCCCTACACCAAGATGCTGCTCGGCGCTGCGCCGTCGCTGCTTCATCCCAAACTCGGCGAGTAGCCTCGCTTTCCCTCCCGTGCGCCCGGTTCACTTACCGGGCGCACCTCCGTTGCGATTTCGAAAGGTTGGGTTCACGAGCCATGCCAAGTGCTCAGGAGCTACAACAGCAATTTGGTGAATATCGAGGCGCTATGCCCCGTCCATCGGATTTCGATCTCTTTTGGAAGGACCGCATGGCCGAGGCCGACGCCGTCGAGCTCGACTATGCGATTGAGGCGGCTTCGGTTGCGGATTCCGCGACCTGTCGGTTTTTCGACCTCTGGTATACCGGCATGTGTGGTGCACGCCTGCATGCCAAGTATCTCAAGCCGGTTTCGGACGAGCCCGTGCCGCTGGTGCTACAGTTCCACGGCTATCCGGGTGCAAGCCGCAGCTGGTTTGAGCAGGCGTCGTTTGCGGGCATGGGCATGGCACTCATCGCTCTCGATTGTCCTGGCCAGGGTGGCCCCTCCGAGGATATTGGTGGATTTGAAGGCACGACGGTTGCTGGGCATATCGTCGCCGGTATCGACGGCGACCCGGCCAACCTCTACTATGTCCGCTTGCACCAAGATATTCGCATCCTGTGCCGCATCGTTCGCGAGCTCGTGGGCATCGATCTTTCCCGCGTATTTGTGAACGGCGCGTCGCAGGGCGGCGGTCTGGGCATTGCTACCTGTGCGCTTAACAGCGAGCTTATCAATCGCGCCGCCATCCTCTATCCCTTCCTGTCAGATTTCCGCCTGGTCTGGGATTTGGATGCCGACGACATTGCCTACGAGGGCCTGCGCTATTGGTCTCGCTGGTTTGACGAGGACTCGACTCGTATTGACGAAGCCTATGCCAAGCTGGCGTACTTCGATTCCAAGAACTTTGCCCCTATGGTCAAATGCCCCGTGCTGTTTGGCACCGGCACAGCCGATATCGTCTGTCCGCCAGCGACGCAGTTTGCGGTCTATAACAACCTGACCTGCGAAAAGCGTCATGAGTTCTTTGAAGGCTTTGGCCACGAGGAGATTCAGGATTTTGACGATCTGATCATTCCGTTTTTCTGCAAGGGAGGGGAGGCTCATGTCTAAGTGCGAGAGCAATGTTGACGAGCTGATTGTCCCCGGACTCGTGGGAATTCCTGGAACGGTTTCGTCAAGGCTCGCAGAATATCGGGACTGGCGCGGTGATGTCCAAGCAGATGTTTCTGATTTAGAGACATGCGCTTCGAATCTTGAGATTCAAGGCCTGGCCATAACGGCGATTGACTTTGTTAACCCCTGCGCCCGTTACTCGGAGGTCTCCTTTGAGCTCGGTGACGATGCGATTCACGCTCGTTTGATCGAGCCTGTCGGTCGTGCCCGAGTATCTGAGCGCGTGCCGCTGTGCCTGATGTTCCACGACATCGATCGGCCTGTGCGCGGCTGGCATCACATGACGAGATTTGCCGCCATGGGGTATGCCGTCCTCGCGCTGGATGACGATGTTGCTGGTGCGGACGACCTGCAGCGGGGGATTTCTTCGCCCGCTTTTGTCGAGCGCGTCCGTTGGGGTTGCGCGTTGGCGAAGGTGGCGCGCAATCTTGATGGCATGGACCTCGACCGCATCTTTGCATGGGGCGAGGGCCTTGGCGGCGGAGTCGCGCTGGCGGTTTCTGCTCTGGACGAGCGGGGCCTCGCCTGCACGGCGGTTGCCAATCCAATTCCCGGTGGCCTTGAGGTGCTGTCGTCTCGGGTGCGCGGATCGGTGCTCATGGGCACATCGCTCATGGATGCCGCGAGCGACCCCAAGGGCCAGTTTGCCGTATTCAACGGTCTTGAGTGTGACCGGAGGCATATCGTCTATGCCAAATACGCTCACGAGCGCATCAATGCGTTCGAAAACGAAGTCGTCGACTTCTTTAACCAAACGTTCTACCCGTGTTCTTTGGCCTAGGCGGCCTGGACACTGCCAACAAGAGTGGGCGGCATAGGGCTGCCCGCCAGACAACTAAGGAGATTCTTGTGGCAACTCAGAAATTCACCGGCGTTATCCCTCCCGTCGTTGTTCCCGATACCGAAGATCACCAGCTCGACGTTGCCTCCTTTGAGCGCAGCATCAACCGCATGATCGATGCCGGCGTCGATGGCTTGTTCTTCCTGGGCTCCTCGGGCGAGGTCGTCTTCTCCACCGACGAGCGTCGCCGTCAGATCATCGCCGAGGCCGTCCGTATCGTCGACCACCGCGTTCCCGTTCTGGTCGGCATCATCGACACCGAGACCGAGCGCATGATCGAGCACGGTAAGGTCGCTCAGGAGCTGGGCGCCGATGCTCTCGTCGCCACCTGCCCGTTCTATGCCCTGCAGGGCATGACCGAGGTCGAGGAGCACTTCCGCATCCTGCATGAGGAACTCGACCTGCCCATCTTCGCCTACGACATCCCCGTGTGTGTCCACACCAAGCTCCCCTGGAAGCTCCTTGCCAAGCTCGGTGCCGAGGGCGTTCTGGCCGGCGTCAAGGATTCCTCGGGTGATGACATCTCGTTCCGCTACCTCGTTCAGGAGAACGAGAAGAACGGCCATCCGATGAGCATCCTCACCGGTCACGAGGTTGTTGTCGACGGCGCTTACCTCGGTGGCGCCGACGGTTCCGTCCCGGGTCTCGCCAACGTTGAGCCCGAGGGCTACGTGCGTCAGTGGAAGGCCGCTCAGGCTGGTGACTGGGCTACCGTCAAGGCCGAGCAGGATCGCCTCAATGAGATTTCGCATATCTGGGATGTCACCTCGGGCGTCCAGGGCTATGCCGGTGGCGTCGGCGCCTTCAAGACCGCTATGAACCTCATGGGTATCTTCGACAGCCCGACCATGCCGCGCCCGGTGAAGGCCATGACCGGCGAGAACGTCGAGGCTATTAAGAAGGTCCTCCAGGACAACGGTCTCCTGTAAAGCTTCCCCGGGCACCCGATCTTGGGGCTCAAGCGGTCGAGCGTGACCCATTAGGTCAACGCCCGACCGCTTTCACCCCAACCTCGGGCACCCGGGAAACCTTTACCAAGCTGCGGCGATAACGCAGCCTTCATTTCCTGTAGTTGTTTTTATCTCCTAAGGAGAGCGACATGGAGAACAAGTACGTCTGCTCTGTCGATATCGGCGGAACTAAGATCGCGACTGCCATCATGGAGTACCCGGCTGACGGTAGTGTGCCCCGTCCCGTCTTTGAGGCCGAGGTTCCCACCGAGGCCCAAGAGGGCGGCGAGGCCGTCTTCCAGCGTATCGAGGCGTCCATCAAGGCTGCTCTCGAGGCGAATCCCGATGTCGAGGTCCTTGGCGTCGGCATCGGTGCCGCCGGCGTCGTCGATCCCAAGACGGGCGCCATCGCGTATGCCAACGAGATCATGCCCGGCTGGTCCGGCGTTCAGTTGGGGCCGCGCCTGCGCGAGGACCTCGGTCTTCCCGTTGCCGTCGTAGGCGACGTGCAGGCTCATGCTCTGGGTGAGGCCCACTGGGGCGTCGGCAAGGGCAAGTTCTCCGTCTTGTGTCTTGGCATCGGTACGGGCATCGGCGGCGCATATGTCGAGAACGGCCGCGTGATGCAGGGCTTCCATGGTGCTGCCGGTCATATGGGCCACATCGAGTGCTCGGCTGCCGCCGGCATTCCCTGCGCCTGCGGGCGTTCCGGCCATCTGGAGTCGGTTGCTTCGGGCACTTCCATTGGTCGTATGTATGATGAGCGCTTTGGTCGCGTCGACCCCAGCCGTCCTTCGGTCGGTCGCGATGTGAACGACCTGTGCCGTGCGGGCGACGCAAAGGCAACCGAGGTCATCCATGATGCCGGCTTTGCGCTGGGTGCCAGCTTGGGCTCGCTCGCCAACATTCTGGATCCGGAGGTCATCGTGCTTTCGGGTGGCGTGATTCACCAGGGTCCCGATTGGCGTTCGCAGACGTGGAAGGATTCGGTACACGAGGGCTATGCCAGCCAGGCGCTGGATCCGCTTCAGGACATGCCGATCCTCATCGGTTCTCTGGAGGGCGATGCGCCGCTTATCGGTGCCGCCGAACACCTTCTTGCCTCGTTGAAGTAAACATAACTACCAAGTGCGCCTTCTGAGGTGCCGCAGATTGACGTGAAAGAGGAGCGAAGCGTACTTCGGTACGCGAGCGACGGTTTGAACGCCAAGGTGCGGTGTCTCAGAAGGCTGTTTTGAGAAAGGTTGAGTCGAACATGACCGTCGTTCCTTTGATTCAATCCCTGAAGGGCAAGCTCGTCGTGAGCGTTCAGGCCTATATGGGCGAGCCGCTTCGTACGCCCGAGACCATGGCTCAGATGTCTCGCGCCTGCGAGCTTGGCGGCGCCGCCGCTATTCGCTGCCAGGGTCTTGCCGACATCGCCGCCATTAAGGGCCGCTGCGAGGTCCCCGTCATCGGCTTGTGGAAGGATGGGCACGAGGGCGTCTACATCACGCCGACGCTGCGTCACGCTCGCGCCTGCGTTGCTGCCGGTGCCGATATCGTGGCGATTGACGCCACCGATCGTCCGCGCCCCGATGGCAAGACGGTCGAGGATACCTTCCGTCCGCTGCACGAGGAGGGTGTGCTCCTGATGGCGGATTGTGCCACCATCGAGGATATTCGCCGTGCTGTTGATATGGGCTTTGACCTGGTATCCACCACGCTTTCTCACGGCGTCGCCGCCATCGACTGCACCATGGCCGATGGCCCCGACCTGCCGCTCCTGCGTCAGGCGACTGAGGAATTCCCCGGCCTTCCCATCATTTGTGAGGGTCGCGTGCATACGCCCGAGGAGGCTCGCGCCGCGATCGATGCTGGCGCCTGGGCCGTTGTCGTCGGCACCGCCATCACGCACCCCACGAGTATTACGAGTTGGTTCAAGGCTGCGCTTGAGGCGTAAGACAGGCCTCGTATCCGCTCGGGGCGGTATACTCAATATAGGCAATTGACCGCGCGGGATCCGGGTTGCTGGGTCCCGCGCTTGTTTTCGGGAGGCAGCACATGCAAAAGGGAGATGCCATGGATGCGGCGGAGCGCTCGGAGCGCATCCCCGATATCGTCATCATCACCGGAATGTCCGGATCGGGCCGCACACAGGCCATGCACGTGTTCGAGGACATGGGCTATTTTTGCATCGATAACCTGCCTCCGCGTCTCATCGCCCAGCTTGCCGAGCTCGTCGGCATCAATACGGGCGTGGGCAGGCATCTCGCCGTCACCTGTGACCTGCGCAGCCAGGGCTTGTTCGATGAGCTGCTCGATGCCGTTGCCGCACTCGAGGAGCGCGAGATGAGCTGTGACATCGTGTTTCTCGAGGCCTCTGACGAGGTGCTGATCCGTCGTTATAGCGAAAACCGCCGCCGCCATCCCATTGCCAAGCCGGGGGAGACTACGGCCGATGCGATTCAGCGCGAGCGCCTGCAGCTGCAGGGTGTGCGCGACCGAGCCGATATGATCATCGACACGAGCCGCCTGCGTACCTCTGCCCTGCGCAACAAATTGCGCATGGCGTTCTCCGAGTTGTCCGACCAGCAGCTCATGGACGTTCACGTGTTCTCGTTTGGCTTTAAGCACGGTATGCCCGTTGAGGCGGACATTATGATCGACGTTCGCTTCCTGCCCAATCCGTTCTACGATCCCGAGATGCGCACCATGACCGGTCTCGATAAGAAGGTCTCCGACTTTGTTCTGGACCATCCCAAGACCCAGGAGTTCTGGAAAGCTTGGACGCAGCTGCTCGATACGGTGATGCCGGGCTATATCGCGGAGGGCAAGCCACAGCTTTCTATTGCCATCGGCTGCACGGGCGGTCAACACCGCAGCGTTGCCATTGCCGAGGCCACGGCACGTTATTTGGAAGGCGCTCAATATCACGTGAGCATTTCCCACCGCGACCTGTCGCGCGCCAACACGAAAGCATAGGCCTGCATGTCGTTTACCGCCGAGGTGCGTGACGAACTCGCGCGCTGCGAACCCGAATGTGAATACTGCGATTTGTCGACGCTTGCCGCCCTGACGCGTGTGAGCGGTACACTTTCGCTGGCCGGCTCCGGGCGGTATCGTTTGACGGTTGCGACTGAGACGGGAGCCGTCGCGCGCACGATGATCACGCTGACGCATCGTATCCTTAAGCTCAAAACGGAGTTCACCGTCCGTAAATCTGTATTGCATAAGGTTCGAAACTACCTCATCACCTTGCCTGATCAGCCAGACCTGGATAAGGCCTTGGTTCTGCTGGGTATCCTCGACCGTAGGGGAGGACTTGTCGCCGGCGTACCCCGACATATCGTTGCCCGTCCTTGCTGTAGACTTGCCTATATCCGCGGCGCGCTCATCGCGGGCGGCTTCGTGGCCGATCCACGCGGCGATTTTCATTTGGAGATCGCTGTGCAGGGCGAGCAATATGCCAAGGGGCTTTGCGATCTGTTGGAGCAGATTGGGGTCCATGCTCGTGTTAATGCACGGCGGGGGTCATATGCCGTGTACATTAAGAGCGCCGAGGAAATCGAGCATCTATTAAAGCTGATTGGCGCCAAGCGCAGCGTTGCCGAGATTGAGGAGGCGCGCGCGGTCAAGTTGGTTAAGAACGATGTGAACCGTCGCGTGAACGCCGAGCTCGCCAACCAGACCAGAAGTGCGGGTGCCGCCCAGCATCAGCTTGCGCTTATCGATGAGCTCGAGCAGCGAGGCCTTCGCGATGCGCTTCCGGATGCCTTGGCGGTCTTTTGCGACCTGCGCGAGCGCTATCCCGATCTTTCGCTGCGTGATTTAGGGGAGATGGCTGACCCTCCCTTGTCGAAGTCGGCCCTCTACCATCGTGTTTTACGGCTTGAAAAGCTCATTGAAGCAAACAGGTAGGTTAAAGTATCGACTTATATACGGATTTAACTGCTATTTTAGTCTTTAAAACGTTTTAACGTAAATTTGATTTTCAATTTCGAGCATTCTCGTGAAATTCAAGTCAAAAAAAAGGTATATTAGGCGAGTGGTTAGTTTGTGGGCCTCAACGGCGGGCGCTGTAGCTCGCGGGGGCCTTACGAAAGGAGACACAATGGCAGTAAAGGTTGCTATTAACGGCTTCGGTCGCATCGGTCGTCTGGCTTTCCGTCAGATGTTCGGTCATGAGGGCTCCGAGATCGTCGCTATCAACGACCTCACCTCTCCCGATATGCTCGCTTACCTGCTGAAGTACGACTCCACGCAGGGCAACTACGCTCGCGATCACGAGGTCGTTGCTGGCGAGGATTCCATCACCGTTGACGGCAAGGAGATCAAGATCTACAAGGAGGCCGACGCCAACAACCTGCCTTGGGGCGACCTCGACGTTGACGTCGTTCTCGAGTGCACCGGCTTCTACACCAGCAAGGCTAAGGCTCAGGCCCACATCAACGCTGGCGCCAAGAAGGTCGTCATCTCCGCTCCGGCTGGCAGCGATCTGCCCACCATCGTGTACAACGTCAACCATGAGACGCTGACCGCTGAGGACAACATCATCTCCGCTGCTTCCTGCACCACCAACTGCCTCGCCCCGATGGCCAAGGGTCTGAACGACTTCGCTCCCATCGTGTCCGGCATCATGACCACCATTCACGCCTGGACTGGCGACCAGATGCCGCTCGACGGCCCGCAGCGCAAGGGCAACAAGCGTCGTAGCCGCGCCTGCGCCGTTAACATCGTCCCCAACACCACCGGTGCTGCCAAGGCTATCGGCCTGGTTCTCCCCGAGCTCAACGGTAAGCTCATCGGTGCCGCCCAGCGCGTCCCGACGCCGACCGGCTCCATCACCAACCTCTACGCTGTCGTTGACAAGAAGGTCACCGTCGACGAGGTCAACGCCGCTATGAAGGCCTACGCTGCCACCATCTCCGAGACCTTCGGCTACAACGAGGACGACATCGTCTCCACCGACATCATCGGCGAGACCCACGGCTCCATCTTCGACGCCACTCAGACCATGTGCTCTGACCTCGGCAACGGTCAGACCCTCGTTCAGGTCACCTCTTGGTACGACAACGAGAACTCCTACACCTCTCAGATGGTCCGCACCATCAAGTACTTCGAGAAGTTCGTTGCTTAATTTAGCTTTTAGCGAATAGCTCGTTGAGCGTCTAAAGAAGGGCGCGGCCTTATAGGGCTTACACCCTAGGGTCGCGCCCTTTTTATAAGAAATCGTCTGCCGTAATGGGAGGCAGACACGTACGAAAGGTAGAAGCAAACATGGCCTTTACCAAGAAGACCGTTCGCGACATCGATGTCGACGGCAAGCGCGTTCTCGTCCGCGTTGACTTCAACGTGCCTATCAAGGATGGCGTCGTTGGCGACACCACCCGTATCAAGGCTGCCCTGCCCACCATCAACTATCTCGTTGAGCACAATGCTCGCGTCATCCTCATGAGCCACCTCGGCCGTCCCGATGGCACCGGCTTCCAGCCCGAGCTCTCCCTTGAGCCTGTCGCCAAGAAGCTCGCCGAGCTCTCTGGTCTCGACGTTGCCTTTGTCGCCGACACCTACGGCGAGAAGGCTGCTGAGGCTGTTGCCGCCGTCGAGCCGGGCAAGGTCCTCGTTCTCGAGAACGTCCGCTTCGATAAGCGTGAGAAGAAGAACGATCCCGAGATCGCCAAGAAGCTCGCTTCCTATGGTGACGTCTTCGTTCTCGATGCCTTCGGCACCGCTCACCGCGCCCAGGGTTCCGTCGTGGGCCCCGCCGCTTACCTGCCTGCCGTCGCCGGCTTCCTGCTCGAGAAGGAGGTCGACACGCTGACCGGCATCTTCGCCGAGCCCGAGCGCCCCTTCGTCGCCATCGTCGGCGGTTCCAAGGTTTCCTCCAAGATCGGCGTTCTCGATCACCTCATCGACTCTGCTGACACCCTGATCATCGGTGGCGGTATGGCCTACACCTTCTTCCTGGCTCAGGGCCTGTCCGTCGGTCAGTCCCTCAAGGAAGAGGACTGGGTCGAGCGCGCTGGCGAGATGCTCAAGAAGGCCGAGGAGAAGGGCGTCAAGATCCTGCTCCCCATCGACAACCGCGTTGCCGATCACTTTGGCGAGGACGCTGTCCCCGAGGTTGTCGCTTCCGACGCTATCCCCGACGATCGTGAGGGTATGGACATCGGCCCCAAGACCGAGGAGCTTTACGCCGAGGCCGTCAAGGGCGCCAAGACTGTGTTCTGGAATGGTCCCATGGGCGTCTTCGAGTTCGACAACTTCGCTCACGGCACCCAGGCTATCGCCGAGGCTGTCGCCGATGCCGACTGCACCTCGATCATCGGCGGTGGCGACTCTGTCGCAGCTGTCAACAAGTTCAACCTGGCCGACAAGATGAGCTGGATCTCCACCGGTGGTGGCGCTTCCATGGAGCTCGTCGAGGGTAAGGCCCTGCCCGGAGTGGAGGCGCTTCTCGATGCCTAATCGCACCCTTCTTATCGCTGGTAACTGGAAGATGAACAACGACGTCGCCGAGGCCGCCAAGCTCGCCGACGAGCTGGCTCAGGCTCTGCCCGAGGTTCCGGCCGGCGTCGAGGTGCTCGTCTGCCCTCCGACCATCGACATCGCCACGGTTCATGACCGTATTCAGGCTGCCCCCATTGCCCTCGGTGCACAGAACGTGTACTGGGAGGCCAAGGGTGCCTTCACCGGTGAGTCCTCTTGCGACATGCTCAAGTCCGCTGGCTGCACCTACTGCATCATCGGTCACTCCGAGCGTCGCGACTACTTCCACGAGACCGACGAGGACCAGAACAAGAAGGCTAAGGCTCTCGTTGCCGCCGGCCTTGTTCCCGTCTTCTGCTGCGGCGAGTCCCTCGAGGTCCGCGAGGCTGGCACCTATGTCGAGCACGTCGTGAACCAGGTCAAGGCTGGCCTTGCTGGTCTTGAGATCACCTGCCCCAAGCAGGTCGTCGTCGCCTACGAGCCCATCTGGGCCATCGGCACCGGCAAGACCGCTACCGCCGAGGACGCTCAGGAGGTCTGCGGTGCTATCCGTGAGACCCTCAAGGAGATGTTCGGCGAGGAGCTCGCTAACGGCATCCGCGTGCTGTATGGCGGTTCCGCCAAGCCCGGCAACATCGCCGAGCTCGTCGCCAAGCCCGACGTTGACGGCGCCCTCGTGGGCGGCGCTTCGCTCAAGGCTGCCGACTTCGCCTCTATGGTCGTCAAGGCAGGCGAGTAGGACATATGGCACAGCGTCATCTTCCTGCACTCCTGATCATCATGGACGGCTGCGGCCTGGCTCCGGCCGATGGCGAGAACGCCGTCGCCGCTGCCAAGACGCCCTTCCTTGATAACCTGTACGAGAAGTACCCCCACACCACGCTCGGCGCTTCGGGCGAGGACGTGGGTCTTCCCGATGGCCAGATGGGTAACTCCGAGGTGGGTCACCTCAACATCGGTGCCGGCCGCATCGTGTTCCAGGAGCTTTCGCGCATCAACAATGCCATCAAGGACGGCTCCATCGCCAAGAACGAGGTTTTCGTCAAGGCTATGGACGATGTCAAGGCCGAGGGCAAGACCCTTCACCTTATGGGCCTTATGAGCCCTGGCGGCGTTCACTCCCACATGAACCACGTCGAGGCTCTGGTCAAGATGGCTGCCGAGCACGGTGTCAAGACCGTTCGCGTCCACGCCTTCATGGATGGCCGCGACGTTGACCCGCAGTCCGGCGCTGGCTACATGAGTGAGTTCTGCGCCTTCCTGGCTAAGATCTCCGAGGAGACCGGTTGCGACGCTCGCGTTGCCACCGTCTCGGGCCGTTATTGGGCCATGGACCGCGATAATCGTTGGGAGCGCATCCAGCGCGCCTACGACGTCATGGTCAACGCGTCCGATGCCGATGTCGACCCTGTTGCCGGTATCAAGGCCTACTACGAGAAGGATCCGCGCGGCGACGAGTTCGTCGAGCCCTTCGCTGCCCACAACGAGGGCATCCACGAGGGCGACGCGGCCATCTTCTTCAACTTCCGTCCCGACCGCGCTCGTCAGATGACCCGCGTGTTCACGGACAAGGAATTCGACGGCTTTGAGCGCGAGCAGATCAAGCTTTCGCACTTTGTGACGATGACCGAGTACGATCCGACGTTTGACGTCGAGGTCGCCTTCCCCAAGACGTTCCCCGAGAACGTCCTGGCAGACGTTATCGCCGCCAACGGCCTGAAGCAGCTGCACACCGCCGAGACCGAGAAGTACGCCCACGTGACGTTCTTCCTCAACGGCGGCATCGAGGAGCCCAAGGAGGGCGAGGAGCGCGTACTCGTCGCTTCCCCCAAGGTCGCTACCTACGATCTGCAGCCTGAGATGAGCGCTCCCGAGGTGACCGAGAAACTCGTCGCCGCTATTAACGAGGATCGCGCTGATTTCTACATCGTGAACTTCGCGAACTGCGACATGGTTGGTCACACCGGTGTCTTCGACGCCGCCGTTAAGGCCGTCGAGGCTGTTGACGATGCCTTGTCCAAGGTTGTCCCGGCGATTCTCGCCAAGGGCGGCTTTGCGCTGATTACCGCCGACCACGGCAATGCCGATCACATGTTTGACGTTGCTTCCGACGGTTCTAAGCATCCGTTCACTGCTCACACCACCAACCGTGTGCCGTTCATCATCGTTGATGAGAAGGCCAAGCTCACCGGTATCGAGGATGGCCGTCTTTCCGATATCGCTCCGACTATGCTCACCATGGCTGGTATTGAGCCTTCCGCCGAGATGACGGGTCGCGTGCTCGCCACCGAGGCCTAATAGAAAACAAATACCGTTTTCTAGTAAGGGGGTTGTCCACAACCGGACAATCCCCTTTTTGGTATTTCTGCCATTTCCACCTCGTCCTTGAGTGGCAGGTAGGGGAGAGCGGGGGATTGTGGTACAGTACTGGAGTTTAAACTGTTCTCATTAAGGAGCTTATCTATGGGTCCGTTCCAGATTCTTCTGTTTGTCGTTTGGGCTGTCTCTGCCGTGGCGCTGACGATTCTCGTCCTGATGCATTCCGGTAAGGGCACCGGCGTTTCGGATATGATCGCTAGCTCGCTGTATAACTCCAGCTCTGCCACGGGCGTCATGGAGCAGAACCTCGATCGCCTGACGGTAATTATGGCCGTCGTTTTTGCCGTGTGCGTCGTCCTGTGCATGTTCTTCTTCCCGCAGGGCATCGTCGGCTTCTAAGCACGAGCCGCATAAGTACTTGAAAAGGGTTCCGCAAGTGCGGGGCCCTTTTTGTTTACATATTTGTAACAGAGTCAAAATATCCTCACATACTTCGCCCAACTAAAGAAATTCTCGACCGTTAACCGGAATTAGCCCCAAATCGTGTATAAAATGCGCTACTGTATTGCAAAACGTTGGTCCGTTGTGCATAACCAGCCATAGCAGCGGGCGGCGTTTTGATGGTTCGGATCGGATTGTTTCGACATGTGTCCGACTGAACATTTCTTTGTCCTATCTCATAAGGAGGATGGCATGGCTGATTCTATGTTCCACCAGCCCGTTATGGGTCGTCGCGCCTTTGTTGGCGGCACCCTCGCTGCGAGCTCCATGGCTTTTCTTGCCGCGTGCGGCAAGAAGGGTGGCGACGCTTCCGGTTCTGAGTCCGGTTCGACGCTGAACTTCTACATCAACAACCCGGTCTGCATCGACCCCTACAATGTCCAGGAGGACCAGGGCACTCAGGTCGAGTACCAGCTCTTTGACGCTCTGACCTCTTACGACGCCGAGAAGGGCGAGATCGTTCCGCTGGCTTGCGAGTCCTTTGAGTCCAACGACGACGCCACCGAGTTTACCTTCAAGATCAAGAAGGCCAAGTTCCACAACGGTGACGACGTTACCTCCAAGTCCTTCAAGCTCGGTTGGGAGCGTCTGGTCAACACCAAGTCGGCCATCGCTACCGAGTACGGTCCTTCCGAGGTCTCCTATCACCTTTCTATGGTCGAGGGCTATGACGATCTGCTTGCCGGTAACGCTACCGAGCTCACCGGTGTCACCTGCCCCGACGATGAGACCCTCGTCGTCAAGCTGTCTTCCGCTTACGCTGACTTCCCCTTCGTCGCCTCTCATCCGGCTCTGGCCCCGGTTCCCGAGTGCGCCGAGTCCGATGTCAAGAGCTTCTATCTTGCCCCGGTCGGTAACGGCCCGTTCATGATGGACGGCAAGTGGGAGGATGGCCAGGAGATCAACGTCAAGAAGTTCGACGATTACTATGGCGACAAGGCCAAGATCGATGGCATCCACTTCCAGGTCATCAAGGACATGGAGACCGCTTACAAGGAGTTCCAGGCCGGTAACCTCGATGTCTGCGACGTTCCCGTCGCTCAGATCGATGCCGCCAAGAAGGATCGCGGCGTGTCCAAGGACGGCTACACCATGGGTGACGGCGAGCGCATGCTGCTCGGCGCCGAGCCTTCCACGTACTATCTGACCTGCAACACCACGGCCGAGCCGTTCAACAACGCCGACCTGCGTAGGGGCATCTCCCTGGCCATTAACCGTGAGGCCATCTGCAAGACCATCTTCAAGGGTACCCGTACCCCTGCCGACGGCATTGTTCCTCCGGGCATCGATGGCTACAAGGAGGGCGCATGGGAGTTCTGCGCCTACGATGTCGACAAGGCTAACGAGTACCTCGACAAGGTTGCTCCCGCTGGCGCTAACGGGGATCGTGGCATTAGCGTGACCCTGTCCTACAACCAGGACGGCGGTCACAAGGAGATCATGGAGTCCATCATCGGCGACCTCGCCAAGGTTGGCGTTACCGCTGTCTCCGATACCCCTGAGTGGTCTGCCCTGCTCGAGCAGTATCAGAACTTTAACTATCAGTTCGGTCGTCTGGGTTGGATTGCCGACTACCCGATCATGGACAACTTCCTGTATCCGCTCTTCCACTCCGACTCCCTCGGTGGCGACAACCGCTCCGGTTACAACAACCCCGAGTTCGACGCCAAGGTCGACGAGGCTCGTACTATTGTTGACGACGAGGAGCGCGTCGCTAAGATGCAGGAGGCCGATGCAATGGTCGCTGCCGACTGCCCGGTCATCCCGATTATGTTCTACACGCACACCATTGTCGGCTCCGATCGCATCAAGCACCTCTATGTCGATCCGCAGAAGCACGCCGATCTGGGTACCGCTGAGCTCGCCTAAGAGTTTGCAGCTTCCGTGAGGGTCAAGTATTTACGTAGACCTCATGGGAAACATACAGTTCTCCCTAACCTGGGGTAAACTGGCTGATGGTAATTTTGGGATGCCGGTCTGGCGATCGGCATCCCATTTAGGTTAATCCCTAGATAGGGGAGTGGTATGGGTAAGTACATCGTTAAACGTGTGCTTCAGTTCATCCCGGTGTTTTTGGGCGTTACGCTGATTCTGTTCGCCCTCCAGAATATCGTGCCGGGAGATCCGATCAAGCTGATCGGTGGAGACAAGGCTCTGTCCCCCGAGGTGGAGCTTCAGCTTCGCGTCCGCTATCGCCTGGTCCAGTCGGACGAGGACGGCAACGCGATCCTTGACGAGAACGGCGACCCCGTTCAAACGTCGCTCGTGGACCGTTACTTGTATTACATGAACGGCCTGCTTCATGGCGATCTGGGCAATTCGTATCAGCGCAAGCTGCCGGTTACGGATATCTTTGCCCAGAAGTATCCGTATACGATCAAACTTGCCGCGTGCGCCATCGTGCTCGAGGCAATCATGGGTATCGGTGCGGGTATCATTTCGGCGGTAAAGCGTTATTCCTTCTGGGATATTTTGGTAACGCTCACCACGTCGATCCTCGTTGCGGTCCCGGCCTTCTGGCTCGGTATGTTGCTGCAGCTGTTCTTTGGCGTCATCCTCAAGGACGCTACGGGCGGTGCAATCTCCATGCCGATCTCGGGTGCCGGCGGTTCCAGCTCTCAGTATCAGGATTGGATGCACTATGTGCTTCCGACCATTACGCTGGCTTCGGTTTCGACCGCTTATGCCGCCCGCATTATGCGCTCGCAGCTGCTTGACGTCATGAACCAGGATTACATCCGTACGGCAAAGGCCAAGGGTCTCTCCAATCGCGCGATCATCATCAAGCATGCGCTTAAGAATGCACTCATCCCCGTCGTTACCTATATTGGTGTCGACTTTGGTGGCATGCTTTCGGGCGCCATCCTGACCGAGACGGTCTTTAACTGGCCCGGTATCGGCTATGAGGTCTATCGCGCCATTAGCATGCGTGACTGGCCCATCGTTATGGGCGGCGTTACGCTCATCGTTGTCGTCGTCATGGTGATCAACCTGCTCGTCGACATTAGCTATGCATTCCTCGACCCGCGCATCCGCCTTGGCGGTCCGTCGGATAAGGCCTAAGGGAGGTACGTCTCATGCAGGAAACTGATTCTCAGTCTCAGGAGCAGGCTACCGCCACCAAGGCCGCATCTGCTCCCGCCAAGTCCCGCACGCTGTGGGGCGACGCTTTTAAGCGTCTTCGCAAGAACAAGCTCGCCGTTATCGGTGTCTGCTGGATCATCATCGTCGTTTTGGTTGCCCTGACCGCAGATCTGTGGGCTAAGCCCTGGCTCGGTTCGCCGACGGCTTCCGACTCGACCACCATGGCCGAGACGTCGCTGTTGGCTCCGTGTGCAGAGCACCCGTTTGGCACCGACGCCCTTGGTCGCGACATTCTCGTCCGCGTTATCTACGGTGCGCGCGTTTCGCTGTCTGTCGGAATTATGGCCACCGCCATCTCCACGGTGATCGGTCTGGTCATGGGCGCCCTCGCCGGTTTCTATGGCGGCATCTGGGATACGATCATCATGCGCTGCGCGGATATCTTCCTGGCGTTTCCGTACGTGCTGTTCGTTGTCGCCATGATCGCCGTTATCGGCCGCGGTCTTCAGAACGTCTTTATCGCCATCGGTATTCTCGGCTGGCCTTCGATTGCGCGCGTCTTCCGCTCTGCGATCTTGACCGTCAAGGAAAACGACTATGTTGATGCTGCGCGCGCGATGGGTGCATCTGATGCTCGTATCGTCGTGCGTCACATCTTCCCGAACTCCGTCGCCTCCATCGTGGTCTACGCGACCATGAACATTGGTGGCGCCATCCTGACCGAGTCTGCTCTGTCCTTCCTCGGCATGGGCGTTATTCCGCCTACGCCTTCGTGGGGCTCCATGATTCAGGACGGTCAGCAGTATCTGCTGACTGCTCCCTGGATGATGATCATGCCCGGTCTGGCAATTCTCTCGACGGTGCTCGCCTTCACCCTGCTGGGTGACGGTTTGCGCGACGCCCTCGACGTCAAGATGAAGGACGCATAAGGATGAAGAAGAACAAGAACTATGTGGACCTGAAGGACCAGCCGGTTCCCGAGGGCCAGCATCTGCTCGAGGTCGATGACCTAAAGATGTATTTCCACACCGAGGATGGCGTCGTTCGCGCTGTCGACGGTGTCTCCTACACGCTCGATCGCGGCGAGACCCTGGGCGTCGTCGGTGAGTCCGGCTCCGGTAAGTCCGTGACCGCCATGACCATCATGGGCCTTATCTCGATGCCTCCGGGAAAGATTGAGGGCGGCGACGTTCGCTATCGCGGTCGTTCTATCCTCGAGATGACCGAGGAAGAGATGCAGCACATTCGCGGCAACGATATCGCGATGATCTTCCAGGATCCTATGACCTCCTTGAACCCGGTCTATAAGATCGGCAAGCAGGTAGGCGAGGGTCTTCGTCTGCACCGTGGCTACTCCAAGCAGGAGGCGCTCAAGCGCGCCACCGAGCTTTTGGACCTCGTTGGCATTCCCGAGCCCGAAAAGCGCGTCAATGAGTATCCGCACCAGTTCTCTGGCGGTATGCGTCAGCGCGTCATGATCGCTATGGCTCTTGCCTGCGACCCCGATATTCTGATTGCCGACGAGCCCACGACTGCCTTGGACGTTACCATTCAGGCTCAGATTATTGAGCTTATGCAGGAAATGCAGGAGAAGAACGGCAACGCCATCATCATGATCACCCATGACCTGGGCGTTGTCGCCGATATGGCTGACAAGATCATGGTTATGTACGCCGGCCGTCCCGTCGAGTTCGGTACTGCTGAGGAAATCTTCTACGAGAGCCGCCACCCCTACACCTGGGGCCTTATCCGCTCCATCCCGGAGCAGGCCATCGAAGAGAAGAAGCCTCTTACGCCGATTCACGGCAACCCGCCTTCGCTCATGAACCTGCCTGAGGGCTGCGTCTTCTCTCCTCGCTGCCCCTATGCGACGGACAAGTGCCGCAAGCAGCGCCCCGAGCGCGTTGTCACCGAGTCTGGTCATTACTCTGCGTGCCACTACTCCGGTGACCCCGAGTTCCTCAAGAACGCTCCTGAGACGTCCCGTACGCGCAAGGATTCCAAGAAGGGAGGCGAGGCGTAATGGCAGATACCAACGAGCGCACTCCGCTGCTGAAGGTCGAGCACCTCTCTAAGGAGTTTCCCGCTGAGTCCGGCATGTTCGCCAAGCGCTTCTCCAAGCGTGTCGTCTCTGCTGTGAATGACATTTCGTTCGAGATTTATCCGGGCGAGACCTTTGGCCTGGTCGGCGAGTCTGGTTGCGGTAAGTCCACCACGGGCCGTACCATCATGCGCCTCACCAAGCCGACGGCCGGCAAAGTGTTCTTCCAGGGCAAAGACGTTGCCGAGATGAGCAAGCACGAGATCAAGGACATGCGTCGCGAGATGCAATTCATCTTCCAGGACCCCTATGCTTCGCTCAACCCTCGTATGACCATTGGCGAGATCGTCTCCGAGCCCATGACCATTCACGGCGTGGGCACCAAGGAGGAGCGTATTGAGCGTGTCCGCGAGCTGCTGGACGTCGTCGGTCTGAACCCCGAGCACATCAACCGCTATCCGCACGAGTTCTCCGGCGGTCAGCGTCAGCGTGTCGGCATTGCCCGCGCGTTCGCTCTGAAGCCCAAGCTGATCATCTGCGACGAGCCTGTCTCTGCACTTGACGTTTCCATTCAGGCCCAGGTTTTGAACCTGCTGAAGGAGCTTCAGGATAAGTTCGGTACTGCTTATCTCTTCATTGCTCACGACCTCTCCGTCGTGCAGCACATTTCTGATCGCGTTGCCGTTATGTATCTGGGCAAGATGGTCGAGGTTTCGGACTGGAAGACGCTCTACAGCGAGCCTCACCATCCGTACACGCAGTCGCTGCTGTCTGCCGTGCCGGTGCCCGATCCTGATATCCAGAAGACCCGCAAGCGCATTATCCTCGCCGGCGATCCGCCGTCACCGCTGGATCCGCCGACCGGCTGCCGTTTCCACACGCGCTGCCCGATCGCGCAGGGCATCTGCTCCGAGAAGCTGCCTGAGTTTAAGGAAGTCGCCCCGGGCCACTGCTGCGCCTGCCACTTCGCCGAGCCGTTCCCGATCAAGGAATCGCACATCGACCTGTAGTCGGCTGTTTTCGTCCGGGCCCGTGCTGGACTTAGTTTTCAGAACGTCCTCGACCATGGGAACCCCCTTATCCTGCTCCTTCGGAGCTGCGGATAAGGGGGTTTCCTGGTCTGCGGAATGTTCTGAAAACTAAGTCCAG
>URKU01000007.1 GCA_900548515.1 uncultured Collinsella sp.
CGCGTGCCATGGGATCGAGGCCCGCGGTGGCTTCGTCCAAAACGAGCAGCTTGGCATTGTGGCTGAGTGCACAGGCAAGCTGCAGTTTCATGCCCATGCCGCGGGAGAGGTCCTTGACCTTTGTCTTGGGATCGAGGCCAAATTGGCTGATGAGGTCGGCGAAGGTGCCATGGCTCCAGGCGGGGTACGCCGGTCTTACGAGTGCCTCAACTTCGGTCACCTTGAGTGTGGAAGGGAAAGGACACGTGTCCAGCACGAGACCGACACGGGTGCGCAAGCAGCGCTGCGCTTCACCGGGTACGTCGGCGCCACAGCGCTGCCCAAACAGGTGCACCTCGCCGGCATCGAGCTTTATAAGCCCGAGCGCGGCTCGAATCGTCGTGGTTTTGCCGGCGCCGTTTGCGCCCACAAAGCCAACAATCTGGCCGGGTTCCACGGCAAGCGTGACGTCGCGCAGCGAAAAGCGGTCGCTCACACGGCGTGAGATACCTTTGAGTTCTAAAAGGTTTTGCATGGCATAGCCTTTCTTGCAGATGGCTACTGCATAGTTTCGGGGGCTACCAGGTCGAGCATCTCGTGCAGCTTGTCGCGCGTGACGCCCAGGGTTTCGGCTTGGCTCGCCGCTTTCGCAAGTAGCTCTTCGATATGGCAGAGCTGGTTTTCGCGCAAGAGTTCCTGGTTGCCCTCGGCGACAAAGCAGCCCTTGCCCTGCACGGTGCAGATAAACCCGAGTTGCTCTAGGTCGGCGTAGGCGCGCTTGGTGGTGATGACACTCACGCCAAGATCGCTCGCGAGCGCACGGATGCTGGGGAGTTTGGCTCCCGCAGCGAGTGTGCCCGAAAGGATCTGAGCTTTGACCTGCGAGGCTATTTGCTCGTAGATGGGCTTGTCGCTCGAATTGGATAGGATAATGTCCACAGCGGCTCCTTAGCTGTTGGGCTACACGTGTATATAACCGGTAAGCACAGTATATATACACTATGCACAGTTATGCAAGAGGCAAATACGGATTAAGCTGGCTACCCAGACCCCAACTGATGAATTTGTCCTGATAGGTGCCCTATGGCGAGGTTTCACGGCTACAATAGGGCAGTTACATCGACGTAATGCATATAGAACGCAAGAAAGGATCCGCATGGCAAGCCTGTCGGATGAAATCTCGTCGCGCCGCACATTCGCGATCATCAGCCACCCGGACGCCGGTAAGACCACGCTTACCGAGAAGCTGCTGCTCTATACCGGCAGTATCCAGACCGCCGGCTCGGTCAAGGGCAAGAGCTCGGCCAAGCATGCCGTCTCGGACTGGATGGACATCGAGAAGGAGCGCGGTATTTCCGTTACCTCCTCGGTGCTGCAATTTACCTACAACGGCGCCTGCGTCAACATCCTCGATACCCCCGGCCACCAGGACTTCTCGGAGGATACCTACCGTACCCTTATGGCCGCCGACGCCGCGGTCATGGTCATCGACGGCGCCAAGGGCGTCGAGGCCCAGACCAAAAAGCTCTTTAAGGTCTGTACGCTGCGCCACATTCCCATCTTCACCTTTGTGAACAAGCTCGACCACGAGGCTCGCGATCCGTTTGAGCTCATGGAAGAGATCGAGAATGTTCTGGGCATCAACACCTATCCCATGAACTGGCCGATCGGCAGCGGCCGCAATTTCCGCGGCGTGTTCGACCGTCAGACCCGTCGCGTTATCGCCTTTGAGGGCGACGGCCACGCCAACGCCACCAAGAAGGTCGCCGAGGTCGAGGCCGAGCTGGGCGATCCTTCCATGGATGAGCTCATCGGCGAGGAAAACCATAAGAACCTGATGGACGATATCGAGCTGCTCGATGGTGCCGGCGACGAGCTCGACTTGGATGCCGTGGCCTGCGGCAAGCTGAGCCCGGCGTTCTTTGGCTCGGCGCTCACCAACTTTGGCGTGGAGCCCTTCCTCAAGGAGTTCCTGCGTCTGGCCCCGACGCCGCGCGCCTATACCGATACGCTCACCAGCGAACCGGTCGATCCCTGCCGCGACGACTTTAGCGGCTTTGTGTTTAAGATCCAGGCCAACATGGACAAGAACCACCGCGACCGCATCGCCTTTGTGCGCATTTGCTCGGGCAAGTTCGAGCGCGGCATGGACGCCTTCCACGTGCAGGGCAACCGCAAGCTCAAGCTTGCTACGGGCACGTCGATGATGGCCGATGACCGCGCCATCGTGGACGAGGCGTACGCGGGCGATATCGTGGGCCTGTTCGACCCAGGTATCTTTAGCATCGGCGACACCGTGTGCTCCGGCAAGCGCCACGTGCAGTATCCGCAGATCCCGACGTTTGCCCCCGAGATGTTCGCCCGCATTACGCAGGTCGACACGCTCAAGCGCAAGCAGTTCGTCAAGGGTATGGAGGAGCTTGCCCAGGAGGGTGCCATCCAGATCTTCCGCGAGCTTGGCGCCGGCATGGAGAGCGTCATCGTGGGCGTGGTCGGCGTGCTGCAGTTTGAGGTGCTCGAGCGCCGCCTCAAGGCCGAGTACCGTGTTGAGGTCCGTCGCCAGCCGCTGCCCTATACGGACATCCGCTGGATCCAGAACGACCCCGACACCATCGATATCCCGGGCCTTTCGCTTACGCGTGACACCCTGCGCGTCGAGGACATGCGCGGCGGTAAGCTGCTGCTGTTCACGAGCCCGTGGAACGTGGACTGGGCTACCGACCACAACCCCGATCTTATCCTGTCGGAGTTTGGCAACGTGGCCTTTTAACGCATCGGCGCGGTGGTCCTGCGGGGCTGCCGCGCCGTTTGCTTGCCTGATGCCGTGTGAGCGGCTATCATACCCACCGTCGTCTCAAGACCGGGGCGTCCGAGCAGTTCGGGTCCGATATCCTGCTCGTTAAACCTAAAACCAAAGGAGTACATAATGATCAAGAAGGTCATGGAGGACTACAAGGTCCTGTTGCGGAGCATTCCCGCGGCAACGGTTTCGCTGTTTTTCGTGAGTGTCATCATGATGAACCTGCTGGCCAACAAAGAGCTTATCAGCCTGCCGTATCTGGCACTCGATTGCGGCTTTGTGGTGAGCTGGGTTTCGTTTTTGTGCCAGGACATGATCTGCAAGCGCTTTGGCGCCAAGGCATCCATCAAAATCTCTATCCTCGCGCTGCTGGTCAACCTGGCCGTGAGCCTGTGCTTTTGGGCATGCTCGCTTACGCCCGGTATGTGGGGCGCCTACTACGACACCGGCATGATCGAGGTCAACACCGCCCTTAACGCCACCATCGGCGGCACCTGGTACGTGGTGCTGGGCTCTTCGCTGGCAATGCTCGTTTCTGCCGTGGTTAACTCCACGCTCAACCAGTCGCTCGGCCGCATGCTCAAAAAGAATAACTTTGCGAGCTTCGCCTTCCGCTCCTATGTGTCCACGGGTGTCGGCCAGTTTATCGACAACTTGGTCTTTGCCATCGTGGTGAGCCACACGTTCTTTGGTTGGACCTGGGTGCAGGTCCTTATGTGCTCGCTGACCGGCGCTGTTGCCGAGCTGCTGTGCGAGGTTTTCCTGAGCCCCGTGGGCTACAAGGTCGTGCGCGGCTGGGAGCGCGAGAATGTGGGCTCCGAGTACCTCGAGCGCCACGCAACCGCCTAAGGAGCAAGTATGCGGGTTTTGATCACGGGCGCTTCGGGCGGTATCGGAGCCGCATGCGTGCAGCGCTTTTTGGACGAGGGCCACGAGGTCGTGGGCTTTGATCTGCTGCCGGCGGTGATCGAACACGAGCGCTACCGCCATCTGATCGTTGATGTTCGCGAGCCGGACGCGTTTCCAGACGATCTTGAACCCCAGGTGATCGTGAACGTTGCCGGTACGCAGGATTCGGCTGACGACATCGCCGCCAACCTGTATGGCACCATCAACGTGACCGAGCGCTACGCCTTTGCGGGGGAGGGGCTTGCCGCCAAGCCGGCGCCGGCTATCAAATCCGTGGTCAATGTGGGGTCGGCGAGCGGGCATACGGGATCGGAGTTTCCTGCCTATGCTGCCAGCAAGGGCGGCGTTATCGCCTACACCAAGAACCTTGCAAACCGCCTGGCACCGCAGGCCATTGCCAACAGTGTGGACCCGGGCGGCGTTATCACGCCGCTCAACCGTTGCGTGATGGAAGACGAACACCTGTGGAACCAGATTATGGAGCTCACGCCGCTTAAGCGCTGGGCCACCGCCCAAGAGATCGCCGAGTGGATCTACTTTGTGGGCGTGACCAACCGGTTTATGACCGGGCAGAGTCTGTTGATCGATGGCGGCGAGGCTGGCCGCACACAATTTATATGGCCCGAATAGGAAACGCGCCCGGCGGAAAGCCGTCGGGCGCGTTTTTGATGTATCGATTTTTAGCCGAGGCAAGTCCAGTTGACGGGGGTCGAGCCGTGCTGTTCGAGTAGCCGATTGGCTGCCGAGAAGGGACGCGATCCCATAAAGGCGGGGAGTTCTGCCGTGGCGCGGTTGGCCGAAAGCGGCGAGGGGTGCGTGGAGGCCAGGCAGGACTTGTCGGTTGCTTTGCCCGTGCCAGTTGCGACGAGCTTATCTTCGACCATCTGCTGGGCAAAGCGGCCCCATGCCAAAAAGACAACCGGTTGGGGCAGCTGACAGCAGCGCTCGATAACGTAGTCGGTGAGCGTGTTCCAGCCAAGCTTGGCGTGCGAGTTAGCGGCATGCTCGCGCACGGTGAGCGTAGTGTTGAGGAGCAGGACGCCCTGTTGTGCCCATGGTGTTAGATCTCCCGTGGCGGGAATGGGACAACCCAGATCGGCTTTGAGTTCCTTATAGATGTTGCGCAGGCTCGGCGGCAACTTGGTTTGCGTCGCGGGGACCGAGAACGACAGTCCCATTGCCTGGTTGGGTCCGTGATAGGGGTCCTGACCCAAGATGACAACTTTGACCTGGTCGGCCGGCGTGTAGGCGAGGGCATTGAGGATGTCGTCTTGTGCCGGGTAGATGGTCTGCTCGGCACGCAAAAGGGCGATACGCTCGAGCAGCTGGTTCGTAGTGTCACGTACCGGCTGCGGCGCATCGCCCAACCAAGTTGCTATGTTGCGGTCGCGGGTCGCGGCGTCCATGGGGCTCCTTTACGTCAGATGCTCTGCTGGCATCTATTGTAAAGGCGCACCGGTTGCCTTTATGCCGCGGCTGTATGAAGAGTGGGGTCTACGAGACGTGCTCGGGCGCTCCTGCCATGCGAGCCTGTCCATGTGCGCGGAGGCGCGGAAGCTCGACGGTTGCTACCATGACGCCGGTGAGGATGAGGGCGGCGCCAAAGAAGGCGATGGGGCTCAGGACCTCGCCGACCAGGAAGAACGAAAAGACGGCGGAGCAGACCGGCTCGAGCGAGAAGGCGAAGCCAGTGGTCTCGGCGGGCACGTGGGGCTGCACGAGCGTCTGGGTGATAAAGCCGTAGGCAGAGCAGATGAGCGCGAGGGCAACGACGACCACGATCTCGCTGGGCGTACTGGGAAGTGCGAAACCGCCAAAGACGCATGCGGCAATGCCCGAGAACAGGCCGCCAAAGCCCAGCTGCCAAACGCCCAGGGACAGCGGATCGACTTCTTCGACAAAGCGCTTGGCCACGATAATGTGGCTGGCATAGATAAAGGCCGAGAGCAGCATGATGATCGCGCCGGGATTCAGGCTGGTAAAGTCGGCGCCCGAGAGCAGCAGCATGCCGCAGGTGACGATAGCCGTGCCGATGAGCACCTTGCGCTCGGGGGCGCGGCGCAGCAGGGCGGCGTTGGCAAACGGCACGATCACGACCGTCAGGCTCTGCAAAAAGCCGGCAGTGGAGGCAGAAGTGAGGCTAGAGCCCAAGCACATGCAGGTGAGCTCGGTTGCCATAATGGCGCCGATGATAGCGGCACGAACCATAAGGTCGCGGTTGATGCGGAACGCGCGCTTGTGGAAGAGCAGCAGACAGGCCACAAAGGCGATGATGCAGCGCAACGCGACGATGCTCGTGGCGTTCATGCTGTCCATGCCGATCTTCATGAGGGGATACGAAAAGCCCCATGCGACGGGAACGGAAAATGAGAGCGCGATTGCTTTTTTGCGATCCATGGGACTCCTTTTGTTACAGAACGGTTTCGCACAAAGGATTCTGCTCTCAGATGTTGATGTAGTAAAGCGAATGTATCTTCAGTATGATTAAGAAACGCTAAAGTAGGCGCGAAAAGCGCTGGCAAAACGTTTTACGGCTGCATTGATGTGGAGGCACGATGGCATCGCGGTATCAGATTGTTTGTATGGTGGTCGACCGCGGCAGCCTTAAAGGCGCGGCGGACGAGTTGGGCTATACGCAAAGTGCGGTGAGCCAGGCCGTCAAGGCGCTCGAGCGCGAGCTGGGCACCACGCTTATCGAGCGCGGAAAGCAGGGCGTTTCGCTTACGCGCGACGGTAAACAATATCTGCCGTACCTGCGCCAGATTGTGACCGCCGAGCTCGAGCTCGAGGGCAAGCGGCAGGAGCTGCTGGGGCTTTCGTCGACTGATATTCGTATCGCGACGTTTACCAACGTGAGTCGTACCGTGCTGCCGCGTGTGATCCGCGACTTTGGTGCGCTGCACCCGGGCGTACGCTTTACCCTCAAGCAGGGCGATTACACGCGCAACGCTCAATGGGTGCACGATGGCGTGGTTGACTTTTGCTTTACGGCGCGCGGGTTTACCGCTGGGCTCGAGAAGCGCGTGGTCTATCACGACGAGTTGGTGGCATTGTTGCCGACCGCGCATCCGCTGACGGCAAAGGAAAAGGTGACACTTGCCGACCTGGCGTCCGAGCCGTTTGTGCTGCTGGATGAGGGCGAACAGAGCCTGGTGCTTGATGCGTTTGCGGCGCATGGGCTGTCGCCACACGTGACGAGTGAGGTAACCGACGACTACACCATCATGGCGATGGTGGAGGAGGGCCTAGGCGTGAGTATGCTGTATCGTCGTACCGTTGAGGGCATGCGGGCCGATATTCGTGTACGTCCCATCGTGCATGCTCCCTCGCGCGACGTGGTGGCAGCTTGGCGTAGCTGGGATACCATGCCTATCGCCACGAGGCGTTTTATCGACTATATGAGCTCGCATATTGTCAATTAATGACTGGCGTGGTGTTGAGTGCGGTGTTTAGCGGGCTGTCGCTTTGGCTTGGGTGGCGCGATAGGCGCGTGCCGGGTGGCAAAGTAGTACCGCCACGACCATAAAGAACGCCGTGGTGCCCAGGCTGATGGGGTAGACCATCATAATGTTCGCAAAGGTGCGGAAGTGCGGGAACACGCAGAATACCCAATAGAAGCGGATGCCGCAGACGCAGATCATGGTGATGAGGGCGGGCGTGAGCGAGATACCAAAGCCGCGCAGGTAGCCTGACATGTTTTCGTAGAACATGCTAAAGGCATACGCCGGGAAGATCGAACACACGCGGATATAGCCGATCGAGACGATGTTGGGATCGCTGTTAAAGAGCGACAAGATCTCGCGCCCCAGGCCGACAATAACGATAATCGTGGTGAGTGCAACGATACCGCCTTCGACCAGGCAGACCTTGAGCGTTTTAGTGCAGCGGCCGATCTGGCGGGCACCGTGGTTTTGTCCCACAAAGGTAGTGCAAGCCTGGCTAAAGCTGTTGAGCAGGTTGTAGCACACGTACTCCAGGCTCATGGCGGCGCTCGATGCCGCCATGACCTCGGTGCCCAAGCTGTTGATGGCGGACTGGATGATGATGTTGGCGACGGCAAACACGGCGCTTTGGATGCCGGCGGGCAGGCCGATCTTGACGATGCGCTTGAGGGCGACGGGGTCGATAGCCAGGTCGCGTAGGGTGACGCGGACGACGGAGTCGGTCTTGAGCAGGCGGATAAAGAGCGTAGCGGCACTGACGGTGTAGGCGATGGCGGTGGCGATGGCGACACCCGCGACGCCCCAGTGGAGTACGGGGACAAAGATGAGGTCCAGACCAATGTTGAGGACGGTGGATACGGCAAGCGCCTGCAGCGGCATGCGGGTGATGCCGACGGAGCGGAAGATCGCGGCCTCAAAGTTGTAGAGCAAGATCGAGGGCATGCTGAGCAAAAAGACGCGCAGGTAGAGCGAGGCGAGGGGCATAGTCTCGGCGGGAACGTTGAGCGCGGCGAGCATGGGCTCGGCAAAGATCTCGCCCAGAGCGATGACGACAAAGCCCACAAGTGCCATAAGAATCGAGGTATGGACGGCGCGTTTGACCATGTTCTGATCGTTGCGGCCGATAGCATTGGCGATGACCACGTTGGAGCCAAGCGACATGCCGATAAACAGGTTGAGCATAAGACTGGTAAGCGGAACATTGGAGCCGACTGCCGCCATGGCGAGGGTTCCCTGGTCGCCCGAGAAGTTACCGATAATGACCGTGGCGATGAGGTTCGACAGCTGCTCCAAGATGCTCGTGGCGGCCACGGGGAAGGCGAACAGGGGAATATTGCGCCACAGCGATCCGGTGGTCATGTCAATATGCTTAGATACGGTATCAGCCATACGCTCTCAATCTCTAACGTGCTATATCGTGCTTATTTGCGCAGACGATGATACTCCTAATCGACTAGTCGTTGGGGGCGTTCTTAAACGACTAGTCATTCAAGAACGTCCCCAATGACTAGGCGGGGAAGGCGTGCGACAATGGTGGGCGTTGTGTTGTTCGCGCTAAGGAGTTGCCATGTTGTTGTGTCCCGTTTGCCATGAGCCACTGGTGGATAACGAGCGCGGTGCTGCATGCGCGGGCGGACACCGGTTTGACCGTGCGCGCGAGGGCTATCTGTACCTACTGCGCTCGTCCAAGAGCGGCGACTCCATGGGCGATCCCAAGTCACAGGCGCGCAGTCGTCGTGACTTTTTGAACCGTGGTTACTATGCGCCGTTGCGCGATGCGATGGTTGAGCTGGTGCACGAGCGGGTGTCTGGGCGTGCAGCGTCTGCGAACGGCCCCATGACGCTGCTCGATATTTGCTGCGGCGAGGGCTACTACACCAGTGCCATGGGCGCGGTGCCGGGCGTGGATGCTTACGGTTTCGACCTGGGCAAAGAGATGGTGCGCCTTGCCGCCAAGCGCGGCGATGCGACCTACTTCGTGGCCAACATGAAGGATATCCCCGTGGCTGATGGCGCCTTCGATATGGTGACCGAGCTCTTTGCTCCCTTTAACGAGCGCGAGTTTGCCCGCGTGCTGGCACCCGAAGGTTCGCTCTACACCGTGGTGCCAGGTGCCCGTCATCTGTTTGGGCTTAAGGAAGTGCTCTACGACACGCCATATCTTAATGACGAGAAGCTGCCGCAGACCACCGAACTCGAGTTGGTCGGAACGCGGCGGGTGTCTGCGAACATTACGCTCCAAACCCAGGCCGACATCGAGGCGGTGTTCCAGATGACGCCCTACTACTACCGCACGCGCCCGGCAGACAAAGAGCGCCTGGCAAACCTCGACACCCTCCAAACCGACATCGACTTCATCATCGCCGAGTACCGCCATTAACCAGCCAAAAAGGGACAGGTTTGTTTTGGCAGGTTTTATCTGGGCAAACGTAAGGGGCCGACCGCGTTGCTACGCGATCGGCCCTTCTTGTTGCTCGTTGCAAGGGGTATGAGATACAGGAGCCTAGAGGCGATCCTTGTTCTCGGCCTTGACGGCGTGTGCCTGCTGAACAAAGAACAAGTCGTACGCCACGATGACAAAGGCGCCAAAGTTGATGGCGTCGCCACCAAGCGCGGGAAGCGTAAGCACGGCTTGGAGGAGCGTGGCGGCAGCGGCGATGATACCGAGCTTAAACGCGCCATCCACCTGCGAGGGCTTGTTGGCGCCCTTGATGCCCGCAACGCCTGCGGCAAGGTCGACGAGTCCCTTGGCGATAATCACGACCGCGGCGAGTATGGCGTTCGATCCGTAGGTGGACTCGAGCTTGCCGGTGGCGATGCCGGCGATTCCAATGACGAGGCTGGCGATGCCCAGAACAAAATAAATCAGGGCAAGGATTTTGAGTGTCTTGCGAGCACTGCTCATAACTGGTCCTTTCGATGTGGGCAGGACGACCTCGTCGTGCCCCATGTACAGCACATATGGTGAAGCACATTGTAGTTCAACGGCAGCGTGCATGCGTTTGAAAGCGCTTTGAAGCCTGTACGATTCAACCTTTCAAAAAGGAAAGTTGGGCGTAAGCCAAATCGATGGCAGCGTATGCGCGGCGCTGCGATGATGGGGCCATGGTAAGAGCTGGTCTCAAGGAGGAGCCATGATGTACGGAACAGGTCAAGTGCGTGAGCCGCGGTCGTTGGGAAGGCGCATGGGTGATTCTGTGATCGCTGCCGTGTGCACGGGATTGATGGCGGTGCTTTGCATTGGGATGCTGTGGACTATGTCGCATGTGGGACAATAACGGACGGTTGGGTGCCGACATGAATGGCGCCCATGTATTCGTTTTGTTTGCTAAGGAGTGCCCATGGGCGTCGTCGATCCCTTTTCTGTTGCTCGGGCGGCTGGGCTCGAGTTAACCAGGACGCCCGAGGGCCTCACGCTCACCGATGGCACGATGGAGCTGCGAGCCGATTTTGCCCGCATGCTTCCACGACTCAAGCAGGGCCGCCTGCAACAGGAGCTGCTGGTGAAGGCCGCACGCGCGAAAGGCGTCGAACAGCCGTGGGCAATCGATGCCACGGCAGGTTTTGGCGAGGATTCGCTGCTGCTTGCTGCCGCGGGCTTTACGGTCGATTTGTATGAGCAGGACTGTGTAATCGCGGCGCTGCTGCAGGATGCCTTGGACCGTGCGGCGGACGATCCGGCGCTTGCGGATGCCGTGGCGCGCATGCGCCTGCATGCGGGCGAGGACAGCATCGCCGGTCTTCGCCATGCGGCTGAGCTGGTCGAGCAGGGCGAGCTCGTCGCGCCCGATGTGGTATATCTAGACCCCATGTTCCCCGAGCGCACCAAGAGCGCGGCGGTCAAAAAGAAGTTTCAACTGCTGCATCATTTGGAGCAGCCGTGCGCCGATGAGGAGACGCTGGTCGAGGCGGCGCTCGCGGTGCGTCCGCGCAAGGTCGTTATCAAGCGGCCGGTGAAGGGGCCACTGCTTGCCGGCGTTAAGCCGAGCTATCAACTTGCGGGCAAGGCCGTTCGTTACGATGTTTTGGTGCCGCCACGTCCGTCGTTTGCCGAATAGCGCTCAACGCGCGGGTGCAGCGCGACCTATTTCCAAGGGTGCGACGTCAAATGCCAGCCGCCGCAGTATTCACATTTGTAGCAGGCCAAACCACGCCGCCCGCGGTTTTCGCAGTCGGCCATAACTGCCTCGGCCTCGGCGCGTGTGTCGTAACGGTTTTTGCGTTCGCACGACTTGTAACGCCAGGCTTCATCGCGCTCGGCGTCTAGGGCGTCGCGGCGCTCGTCCTCGCGCGCAAACAGGTCGCTCATATCGCCGCCGGTAGCAGCGCCCAAAAACTCGCTTTTGGCCTTTGACCAGGCGGCTCGCTTTTTGCTTCCCATCTGCTTCGTGCCCCTCTCCAAACGCTGGTATCATTGCTCAACCAAAGTGATACCAATAAACGTGAGGTCGCCGCGTGATGATCAGAAAAACCCTCGATACCGACATTCCCGCCGTCATGGCTATCTATGACGCGGCCCGCGCCTTTATGCGCGCACATGGCAACGCCACGCAGTGGCCCGAGGGCACGCCTTCTGCCGAGCAGCTGGCTGCCGATATCGCCGCCGATGGCAGCTATGTGTGCGAAGTCGACGGCCGCGTGGTGGCGACGTTTGCCTTTTTGCCGGGCCCGGACGAGTGCTATGACGTCATTGAGGATGGTCAATGGCGCAGCGACACTCCGTACGCCGTGCTGCACCGTGTGGCGTCCGACGGTACCGTGCACGGTATCACGGCTGCGATGTTTGCCTTTGCCAAGGAGCGTGCCGATCACCTGCGCATCGACACGCATCAGGACAACCTGCCCATGCAGGGAGCCATCGCCAAGGCCGGGTTTAAGCGCGCCGGTATCGTATATGTGTCGGACGGTACGCCGCGCGTCGCGTTTGATTGGCTGCGCGAGGCATAAAGGCCGAGTCACATACCAGCGTTTCACCGAAATGAAAATGGCCCCGAGTGGGGCCATTTTTGGTAAAACGCGTTGTTGTGGGGCTCGCGTTGTTATCGCCCCAGATGAGCCCGGGCAGACAAAAAGGGGAGGTGCCGGCTTTCGCAAGGCGCGAACCTACGAAAATCGCCGCGCGGCAACGCAGGGCGATGAGCTCGGTCGGGGGATAGGGCCCGCTTCGCCCGCCGGCCCGTACATTGTATCATCCAGTGTGGAACGAGGACGCCCGTTGCCGCGTGCGATGGGCTTGCAATAAGAGGAGAGCCATGTCGAAGCAAGCGGTCGTTGGAATCTTGGCGCATGTCGATGCCGGCAAGACCACGCTGGCCGAGGCCATGCTGTTCAACGCGGGTCGCATTCGCAAGCGCGGCCGCGTGGACGATGGCGATTCGCATCTGGACACTAACGCGATCGAGCGCGAGCGTGGCATCACGATTTTCTCGTCGCAGGCCGTGCTCGACCATGGCGATACCCATGTCATGCTCGTGGATGCGCCGGGGCATGTCGATTTTTCTGCCGAGGCGGAGCGCACATTGCGCGCGCTGGACTACGCGATTTTAGTCGTGGGTGCCAACGATGGCGTGCAGGGGCATACCGAAACTCTGTGGCGCCTGCTTGCACGCTATGACATCCCGACATTCATCTATATCAACAAGATCGATTTGGAGAATCCCGGCCGCGATGTTTTGCTGGCACAACTTGGGCAACGTCTTTCCGAGGGCTGCCTGGATGCCAACGAACTGCTGGCGGGCGGTGCCGTTCAGGAGGACGCTGCTGCGTTAGACGAGGAAGCGCTCGAGGAGTTTCTTGAGGCGGGTGAGCTTTCTGTCGCAACGCTGTCGCGCATGGTTGCCGAGCGCAAGCTCTTTCCCTGCTTTGCCGGCTCGGCGCTCAAGGACCAAGGCGTGGACGAGCTGCTGGATGGCATATGCGCGCTGATGCGTGAACAGACGTGGCTCCCGGAGTTTGCCGCGCGCGTCTATCGTGTCAGCCGCGGGGATCGCGGCGAGCGCTTGGCTTGGGTTAAAGTGACCGGCGGCACGCTGCATGCCAAGCAGATGATTGCCGGACGTTCCGGTGCCGAGACATGGGAGCAGAAGGTCGATCAGGTACGCATCTATAACGGCGAGAAGTATGAGCTTGCCCAAGAAGTTGCTGCTGGCGGTATTTGTGCCGTGACGGGACTTGCGCACGTTCGCCCAGGGGACGCCCTGGGCGCGGAGCCCGCGAGCGATGCACCTGTCATTGCGCCGGTACTCACCTATACGGTGCTGCCGAACGAGCACGATGTCCATACGGTGTTCCAAGCGCTGGCCGAGCTTGCCGACGAGGATCCCATGCTCGGCGCAAGCTGGAACACGCATCTTGAGCAGATTCATTTGCAGTTGATGGGCGCCGTGCAACTCGAGGTCGTGCAGCGGGTATTGGCCGATCGCTTTGGCCTTTCGGTTGCGTTTGAGTCTGGCGGCATTCTCTATAAGGAGACTATTTCGCAGCCGGTCGAGGGCGTGGGCCACTTTGAGCCGCTGCGCCACTATGCCGAGGTGCATTTGCGCCTGGAGCCGTTGCCAGCGGGTTCGGGCGTGCAGTTTGGCACCGTGACCTCGACCGACGAGCTCGACCTGAACTGGCAGCGTTTGGCGCTCACCAACGCCATGGAGCGCGATCACCTGGGCGTGCTGACCGGTTCGCCCATCACCGATGTACGCATTACGCTCACGGGCGGCCGCGCGCATGCCAAACATACCGAGGGCGGCGATTTTCGCCAGGCCACGTACCGCGCGATTCGCCAGGGTTTGATGCGGGCGCGTGAGGCCGGCGCAGCCGTGCTGCTGGAGCCGTGGTACCACTTTGAGCTCGAGGTGCCGGGGGAGTGCGTGGGCCGGGCGCTCTCGGATGCCACGCGCATGGGTGCCGAGTACGAGCCGCCGACGATAACAGGCGACCGGGCGAAGCTTGTGGGTCGCGTGCCGGCATCCGAAGTGCAGGATTATGCGCTGGAGGTGGCTGCCTACACGAGCGGTCGCGGTCATCTGTACCTAGAGTTCGCCGGCTATTCGGCTTGCCATGATGCCGAGCGCGTAATCGAGACGGCCGCCTATGAGCCCGAGGCCGATCTGCCCAACACGCCCGATTCGGTCTTTTGCTCTCACGGCGCTGGCTACACCGTCAAGTGGTACAACGTCCCCGGGGCAGCCCACGTAAAGGTCGATCCCGCCACCTTCCGCCCCTGGCGAGCGGCGGACGCCGAGTTTTTCGGCCATAGGTGATAGAGGGTCAGTCTCTTTGTCGCATCCTGTTGGTATAACTCGGTATAAGTTGGTATAACTATTACCAGGGTTTGCCAATCCGAGGAGGCCGACATGAATCCAAATCCCTTTAAGCCCACGGCTGGCAAGCGGCCTCCGATACTCATCGGTCGCGAGTCGGTCATCGAAGATTTCGAGGAAGGGCTCGATAACGGCGCCGGAGCGCCGGGCAGGCTCATGCTCATTACGGGAAACCGCGGCTGCGGCAAGACGGTTCTCCTGCGGGAGCTGCAGCGTCTGGCCAGTGAGCGCGGATGGGCGGTTGTCTCCGATTCCGCTTCGCTTGGCTTATGCGACCGCTTGGCCGACGCGCTTCGCTCGAATAAACCCGTTGTGACGTCAATGGAGTTCGGTCCGTCATTTGGCCGGATGTCGGTCGAGGCGGCGCGGGCAAAAGGCGAGACGTTGCGCGGGTTAGTCAACGAACGCCTCAAGAAACTCGGGCCGGGAAAGGGCTTACTGTTTGCGATTGACGAGGCCCAATCGGCATCTATCGAGGAACTGGCGGCGCTGGCCGTTCTCTATCAGCAGGTGCTCGGAGACCAGGATGCTACGGGCTTGCCCGATAGCGATCAGCGCGGTCTTGCGCTGGTTTTTGCCGGCTTGCCCAGTATGGTTGATGACTTGCTCGAAGAGCCGAGCGTAACGTTTTTGCGGCGCGCCCAGCAGCGTACGCTGGGGCCGATTTCTTTGCCCAAAGTGCGCGATTCATATGTCCAGACGGTCAAAGACGCTGGCCTTTGCGTTGATGCAGAGACGGCGGACCTTGCGGCGCGCAAGAGCATGGGGCATCCCTATATGGTTCAGCTGGTGGGATATTACATGTGGCGGTCTGCTGTCCGGCGTGGCTCGCAGGTCATCGAAAGGCGCGATGCCGAGGATGGCCATGCGGATGCCGTCTCCGAGTTCTACGAAGCGGTTGACGCGCCTCTGTATTACGGGCTGCGCAGTCCACAGCGCCTCTTTATCGAGGCCATGGCGGTTGACGAGGGCAAACCGAGTCGCATGGCGGATATCATTGAGCGCTGCGATCGCACCCAGAGCTGGGCGAGTAAATATCGCGCAAGCCTGATTCGCGAGCGCGTCATCGAGGCTGCCGGATACGGCCTCGTCCGATTTACCGTGCCCATGCTGGGCGCGTACATTCGCGATCGAGTTATATGACATGAGTAGGGTGATAAAGGTGACGGAACAGAAGATGAGCCCGCAGGCTATCGAGGTGCGTGGCGCACGTGTACACAACCTCAAGGACATCGATATCGATATTCCGCTGGGAAAGCTCGTGGGTATTGCCGGCGTGTCGGGTTCGGGCAAGAGCTCGCTGGCACTGGGGGTTCTTTATGCCGAGGGCTCGCGTCGTTACCTGGAGGCGCTCAGCACCTATACTCGACGTCGCCTGACGCAGGCCGAGCACGCTCAGGTGGACGAGGTACTGCACGTGCCGGCGGCGCTCGCATTGCATCAGCGCCCTAGCGTGCCGGGCGTGCGTTCCACCTTTGGCACCATGACCGAGCTTAACAATAGCCTGCGTCTGCTCTTTAGCCGTTGCGCCCATCACGTGTGCCCGCACTGTGGGGCGCGCGTGGAGCCGAGCCTTAACGTTGCCGCAGGCCTGCCGCTCACGTGCCCTGCATGCGGTCGCGAGTTCTACGCGCCAAGCGCCGAGGACCTTGCGTTTAACAGCGGCGGTGCATGTCCCACCTGTGGCGGCACCGGTGTCATGCGCGAGGTGGACGAGGCGAGCCTGGTACCCGACGAGTCAAAGACTATCAACGAAGGCGCAGTGCTTCCCTGGGGCACGCTTATGTGGGATCTGATGAAGCAGGTGGCAGGCGAGATGGGCGTACGCACCGACGTGCCGTTTAACCAGCTCACGCCTCAAGAGCGCGACATCGTGTTTCATGGTCCGGCGGTTAAGAAGCACATTCTCTACGTTCCCAAAAACGGCGAGGGCGCCACGCCGCTCGACTTCACCTATTACAACGCCGTCTATACCGTCGAGAATGCGCTCGCCAAGGTCAAGGACGATAAGGGCTTAAAACGCGTTGCGCGCTTTTTGCGCGAGGGAGCATGCCGCGATTGCGGCGGCACGCGTCTCTCCGAGGCCGCGCGCCAGCCCCAGGTGCGCGGTATCAATCTGGCGCAGGCGGCGGCCATGACGCTGGGCGAGGCGATTGAGTGGGTGCGCGGGGTGCCCGCATTCTTGCCGCCCGAGATGCGGCCCATGGCGACGGATATCTGCGATTCGTTTTTGAGCACGGCCCGTCGTCTGGTCGACTTGGGTCTCGATTACCTTTCACTCGACCGCGCCGGCGCCACGCTTTCCACGGGTGAGCGCCAGCGCGTGCAGCTTGCTCGCGTGGTGCGTAACCGATCGACAGGCGTGCTTTATGTGCTGGACGAGCCTTCGATCGGCTTGCATCCTGCCAATGTCGACGGCCTGGTAGGCGTGATGCGAGATCTGGTGGATGACGGTAACACCGTGGTTGTTGTCGACCACGATACGCGCGTACTGGCGGATGCCGACTATCTGGTCGAGATGGGCTCCGTTGCCGGAGCAGGCGGCGGCAATGTGATCGCCGCTGGTACGGTAGACGAGGTCGAGCAATCGCAGGGCAGTCGCATCGCGCCGTTTTTGCGCTCAGAGTCCAAGCGCTTGCGTCCGCAGGTGACTGATGAGGAAATGTTCGACCAGGGCCATATCCGCATGGCAACCGAGGCCATCCATACCGTCAAACCGCTCGAAGTCGATATCCCGCGCGGCCGCCTTGTCGCGGTGACGGGCGTTTCGGGTTCGGGCAAGACGACGTTGGTGCTCGAGACGCTCATCCCGGCGCTCAAGGCGCAGGCAGCCGGCGAACGCTTGCCGGGGCACGTACGTTGGGTCGATGCCGAGGGCATTGCCCGTGCCAACCTGATTGACGCCACGCCCATCGGTGCCAACGTGCGCTCGACGGTAGCGACCTATGCCGACATTCATGACGAGCTGCGCAGCGCCTTTGCACGTACGCCCGAGGCCAAGGCGGCGGGATATAAGGCGGGCGCCTTTAGCTACAACACCGGTGCCCTGCGCTGCCCTACGTGCGACGGCACGGGCTCGATATCGCTCGACGTGCAGTTTCTGCCCGACGTCGAGATCGTCTGCCCGGCATGTCGCGGCTCGCGTTATGCAGACGCGGCTTCGCGTATCCATCGCGAGGGCAAGGACGGGAGTCTGCTTACGTTGCCGCAGCTTATGGATATGAGCGTGGACGAGGCACTCGACGCTACGGTGGGACTCAAGAAAGTTCAGGTGCGCTTGCAGACCTTGCACGACCTGGGCCTGGGTTATCTCACGCTTGGCGAGCCCACACCGGCGCTTTCGGGCGGTGAGGCACAGCGCCTTAAGCTCGCGAGTGAGATGGGCCGCGTGCAGGATGATGCCGTATTCGTATTTGACGAGCCCACGATCGGACTACATCCGCTCGATGTTCAGGTGTTGCTGAGTGTGTTCGACGGACTCGTTGCCAAGGGCGCCACAGTTGTCGTGATCGAGCATGACCTCGACCTTATCCGCAACGCCGATTACGTGATCGACATGGGCCCGGGCGGTGGCGATGCGGGCGGGCAAATCGTCTGCGCCGGCACGCCGGCGGATATCGCTGCCTGTCCCAAGAGCGTTACTGGCCGTTATCTATAGTCAATGTGACAAAGGGACTGCCCCTTTGTCACATTGACTTCTATTTCACGCATCGAGCGGCGAGATAGTCGCGGAAGAATGGCAATTCAAAAGCGACGATTCCGCGCCCACGTTCCCCAATGATGCCGGCATCTATCATGCGGCGCCGGTAGCGGGAGACCTGCTGCGGCGAACGCTTAAGGCGCTCGACAAGGTCAGCGGTGGTGGACTCTTCCTTGTCATCGAGCATGGCGATGAGGAATCGCTTGTCCTCTGCAGTGAGTTCCCGATAGGTTGCCGCGAGGATTCGGTCGTCCATCTCATCGCGCGCGATTTTGATTCCCAGGTCAAAGTCTCGTGACGAGATTTCCTTCGAATCACTTGTGAGATCCCAGGCACGGTAGCCTACGAGTTGCAATAGAAAGGGAAAACCAGAGATCGAGCGAACGGCTCTATCGATTCCCTCAGCATCTGCCAGGCGATCGTTTTCCTGAATTGTGCGAATCAAGGCCTCGCGCACGTCATAGTCGGCAATGCGACCCAGATGATATTGTTGGGCGCGGCGAAGGAACGAGACCGTCTTGTGGTTCAGCAACGTCGAGACGTTGTTGGGAAGTCCCGCCATGAGCAGCGCGACGCGTTTCCCATCGGTCACAAAGTGCTGATACGTCGCTGCGAGCTGAATCATCTCATCGAGTGTCGGGTCCACCTCGTCAACCGTGACGAGCAGACTGGTGCCCGCCTCGTTGAGCTGGTCGATGATGTCGCTCATGCGATAACGCTAGGTTGAGGCATCGTGGACACGATTGACCTCGATGCTGCCGAGTGGTGCAATTCCGAGACCGGTGACTTCGAAGTGGTTGGACGAGTCGATGAGATGGGCTGCGGCGCGTTTCGTCCCGAACTCGATTTCCTCAAGCATTCCCGGGAGCGCAGTCGTCTTTACGGCTATCCAGCCGTGGTATTCCGCCCTTGTCGCGAGCGACGACATGAGAGCGGTTTTACCGGTTCCATGCGCGCCTGAGAAGATCGAGGTCAATTCTGGGCGCCTACGCTGGCTCAAGAAGGCACGGTCCAAATCCCGAATAATCTGTTGTCTGCCAGCGAGATGGGCAGGAACCTCACCAAAACTGGGGGTAAACGGGTTTTCGAGATATTTCACAAGGCTCTCCTTTCATACCGCCGTTTAACTTCATTTTACTTTAGTTAATTCTGATTAAAAGTGAGGCTCTTTATCTAGAACATCAATTGGGCGTGTGTGCCATCGGCGTGGCGCCTGAATGTGACAAAGGGGCAGTTCCTTTGTCACATTCCCGGAAAGCCTGTTTGGCGTAGGGCCTCGTAGAGGACGATGGCGGCGCTGTTGGAGAGGTTGAGTGCGCTGATGCGGTAGTCGTCGGGATTGACGAAGTTGCCGCAGATATCCTGCTGAAGGATGGCCTCGTGGCTGTCCTCGGTATGCCCCAGCGATTCCTCGCGGGCTTCCCAGGCCTCGGCGTTATCGAGTGAGTCGCAATCGCGCAGCATCGGGATACGCTCGCAGCGCTCAGGCGCCGCGGCAAGCAGTGGCTCGGGAATCCCTGAGCTCTCGCTGCCAAAGACCAAGTAGTCGCCATTGCGGTAGGTACTTTGCGCATAGGTGCGGCGTGCCTTTTTGGTCAGCAGATGCAGGCGCTCGTCGGCGGGGGAGAGGCCGTTGCGGGCAAGGAAATCCTCCCAGCCGGCATAGGTCGTCACGTCCAAGTTTTGCCAGTAGCCCAGGCCGGCGCGACGCACCGTCTTGTCATCGAGCGAAAAGCCCAGTGGCTCCACCAGATGCAGGCAGGCGCCAGTGACCACGCAGGTGCGGCCGATGTTACCCGTGTTTGCCGGAATCTCGGGCGCATACAGCACGATGTTGAACATGAATCTCCTTGGCTCGGAATGAAAAACCACCACGAAGGGGACAGGCACCTTCGTGGTGGTTTGGCGGTTACGCTGGCGGAAAGGTTCGCCCCGATAAAACCTAGGCGCGGTGCCAGTCGGTCAGGCAGGCATCGAGGGAGGCGATGAGTGCATCCTTGTCCATGTGACGGCCGATGATGCACAGGCTCGTCATGCGGTCGCCCGTCTCGTCGTCCCAAATTTGCATGATCTCGGGGTTCTCGTCGATGATCTTCTGCTTCTCGCCCTCGGGCGCCGAGTCGACAAACAGGCCGTTCTCCATCAGGCGCATCTGGTGTCCGGCCTGCTCAAACATGTAGCACATGTCCGGATCGCCGGTCTGCCACAGCGGACCCTTGACGCGAATGACCTCATCGGGCCACTCCTGCTCAACAAAATCGGTGAACTTCTGCAGGTCAAACGGCTTGCGGCGCGAGTATACAAAGGTCTCGATGTCGTACTCGAGCACCTCGGGGTCGTCGTGCTCCTCGGGATGCTCCATGGCCTCGATCCAGGCGGCGGAGTTGTAGGCGCGCATAAAGTCGAAGCGATCGGTGTCGAGCAACTCCTCCATGGGGACCTCGCCGTTTTGGGCCTCGACGATCACGGCGTCTTTCTGCAGGCTGCGCACGATGGCCTTGAGCTCGGCGATCTGCTCGGGGCTCACGGTATCGGTCTTGTTGAGGATGAGCGTGGAGCAGAACTCGATCTGCTGGATGAGCAGGCTCTCGATGTCGTCCTCGTCGATATCCTCTGCCAGCAGGTCGCGGCCGCCGTTGAACTCGTCGTACATGCGAGCGCAATCGACCACGGCCACGATGTTGTCGAGCGCGAGCTTGGGCTCGCCGCCCACCTTGGCCTCGTCGCAGAAGCTCGAGATGGTGTAGGCGATGGGGATGGGCTCGCAAATGCCCGAGGCCTCGATGATGATGTAATCAAAGTCGCCCGAATCGGCGATGCTCTGCAGCTGGTTGGCCAGGTCATCCGAAAGCGTGCAGCAGATGCAGCCGTTGGTGAGCGGGATGAGGTCGTCGGTCTCGGAAAGGCCGCCGTCGGCGATAAGGCTGGCGTCGACGTTGATCTCGCCGATGTCGTTGACGATCACGGCGGCGCGGATGCCGCCGTCGTTAGCGAGGATGTGGTTGAGCAGCGTGGTCTTGCCGGCACCGAGGTATCCGGTAAGCATGATGATCTTCACGGGTTTGTTGGGCATATGCCCTCCTTTGTTAGACATGGCTTACAGTTGAATCTTATGCCAAACGCCTGCTCTTATACCCACGCGCCGGCAAATAACACAAGCTACTCCCAGGCTCCCCATACATCGGGGCAGTAACCGACGGTGGCCTTTTTGCCGTTGCGCACGATGGGCTCGGCTAGAACCTGCTGGTTCTCGAGCAGCTTGTCGAAGCGCTGGCTAGGGGTGAGGTGCTGGATGAGCGCGAGCGTCTCCTCGTCCTTGGCCTTGGGGTTGAGCAGCTTATCGATGCCGCCGACCGCCTGCATGACGCTTGTGAGCTCGCCCTTGCTCATCTCCTTTTCCTTAAGGTCGATAAACTGCACCTTAATGCGGCGCTCCTTAAAATAACGCTGTGCCTTCTTGGTGTCGAAGGACTTTTTGGTGCCAAAAATCTGGATATTCATGCTCCGCCGTCCTACCTGATGAAGTTGGTCGTTGCGCGATCTGCCTCGGGTGCGTTGATGCCGGCGGCCTGTCCTGCCTCGATGCAGCGCAGAAGCCAGGCCATGTTTTTGCCGATGTTTCGCATGGTGGCAAGGCCCTCGGCATCCCCATCGGCGTCGCCGGGCACGCGGCCGAACACGTTGTTCCAGTATGTGGAGGCGACCACGGGCATCTGGTTGATGGTGAAGTACTTGTTGAGCACGTCGAAGGTCGTCGATGTACCGCCGCGACGGGCGACGGCGACGGCAGCGCCCGGCTTGTGTGCAAAGGCTTTGCCTCCGGCATAGAATGCGCGATCGAGGGCCGAAAGGATGCGGCCGCTGGGGTGCGCGTAGTAGACGGGCGAGCCAAAGACAAAACCGTCGGCCTGTTCGGCGGCAGCGATCAGCTCGTTGACCACGTCGTCGTCAAAGGTGCAGCGTCCGCCAAGCTTGCCGCACTGACCGCAGCCGATGCAGTCGCGAATGGGCTTGGCGCCCAGCTGAAACACCTCGGTATCAATGCTTTCTGCATCAAGTTGCTCTGCGACCTCGGCGAGTGCGCGGGCGGTGTTGCCGTTTGCCTTGGGGCTGCCATTGACCAAAAGAACCTTCATCACAAACTCCCTCTGCTATCGGTGAATTCTGCTGAGAATTATCTCACGTTGTGTGCGATGACGTTGGCATGGTGCGGGCGATGATTATCCCGCAACGTTCTTAAGGGCGTTCATGCCTAAGGCCATCTAGGGGCATTGCGGTACGGCATGGGGGATGCATCGGGAAACGTTCGATAAATGCTTATAAACACGTTTTTGACGGCATACGTTGACAGATATACTTGTTGAGTTCAAAAGCATGGGAACGGAGATGGTCGCATGGCACAGTCAAATATGACGCGCACGGTGGGGCTGGCGCTCGAGGGAGGCGGCTACCGCGGTATGTATACGGCGGGCGTGCTCGACGTTTGGATGGAGCACGCTTTGACCTGCGACCATATGGTGGGTGTCTCGGCGGGCGCGGCGTTTGGCTACAACTTTAAATCGCGGCAGATCGGCCGTGCCATTCGCTACAACAAGGCCTATTGCGCCGATAAGCGCTATGCGGGTGTGACCAGCTGGCTGCGAACCGGTGATATGTTCAATGCCGATTTTGCCTATCACGAGGTGCCTATCGAGCGCGATCCCATCGACTTGGAGGCGTATCGCGCCTGCCCCATGCGATTTACGTGCGTGTGTACCGATATCGAGACGGGCAAGGCCGTCTACCACGACCTGCCCTATGGCGACGAGAGGGATATCGAGTGGATCCGGGCATCGTCTGCGATTCCTGTGGCGACGCGTCCCGTTGCTATTGACGGGCATAAGTATCTGGATGGTGGCGTGGCTGATTCTATTCCCAGTGCATGGCTGTTTGCGCAGGGGTATGACCGCAATATCGTGGTACTCACGCAGCCGGCGGGCTTTGTGAAGCAGCCCAACAGCGTGATGCCCATGCTGCGTCGCGTGTTTCGTCACTATCCGGAGTTTGTCGCAGCGCTTGAGCATCGGCATGAGGTCTACAATGCCACGCTCGATGACTTGGCACGTCGTGAGGCCGCCGGCGATATCTTTGTGGTGCGGCCGAGCGAATCGGTGAAGGTGCCGTCGCTGTGCCGCGAGCCGGATGAGCTCGAGCGTATCCACCAGGTCGGCCGCCACGATGCGGAGGCGACCTTGCCGGCGCTGGAAGCGTATCTGGCAGAGTAGAGCAAACTGCCGTGGACTCGGCGGAAAGCGCATCCCGGAATGGAGATCCAAACTGGGATGCGTTTTCCATTGCTGAAGATATGAGGCTGCGGATCAGCTGCTCGGCCTATGCCTATGCCTGCTGCCAGGTGTCGACGAGTTCCTTGGCCGCGGCGTGGGGGTCATCGGCGCTGCAGACAGCGCTCACCACAAAGAAGCCGTCGACGCCGGTGGCCTTGAGCTGCGGCAGGTCGGCCGTCTTGACGCCGCCGCCCACCACGATGGGCACGGGGCTTGCCGCGTGGAGTGCGTCCAGGTCCTCAAAGCTCTTGGTGATGATAGAGCCGTCGGCCGCGCGTCCGCAGTCGCGCTTGGTCTCGGTCTCGTGGAGCGGGCCGATGCCTAGATAGTCGACTAGGCTCATGTCGGCGGTCTTGACGTACTCGAGCATCTCCTCGCAACGGGCCGAAAGGCCCACAATGGCATCGGGGCCCAGCAGCTTGCGGCAGACCTCGACGGGAATATCGCTCTGGCCCACGTGCACGCCGTCGACGGCAATGCCCTGCTCGCGCGCGGCGAGTACGCAGTCCAGGCGGTCATCGATTAACAGGGCGACCTGACCGGTCTTGCCAGCCTGTGCGATTGCCTGCGCGGCGTCGCCGGTCAGCGCAATGATCTCGCGGGCGCTTGCCACCTTGGAGCGCACCTGGATGCAGGTAAAGCCGGCGTCGAGCGCCTGGGCCACTACATCGCCCACGGGACGTCCCAGCGTGTTTTCGGGGCCGAGTACCAGATAGGCCGAGATATCAAGGTTGTCGCGGATGCTCATCGTGCTTCCTCCTGCTTTTTGATCTGTGCTTCCATGCGCTCGAGCTTGCCGGTCATGGTGTCGGTAAATCCGGGCCGAATATCGGCTTTGAGCACGACTTCGGTGCGGATTCCCTTGCTCGCCAACACAAAGGTTGCGTCGCGCACGACCTGCATGACCTCGTCCCAGTCGCCCTCGATCTCGGTGAACATCGAGGTGGTGCGGTTGGGAAGGCCGCTCTCGCGTATGACGCGCACGACCTCGGCGACCTCGGCGGACAGCTCGTCGCCGGTGCCGCACGGGGCGATGGCCACGGCGATGAGCGTGTTCATTCCGGCATTGGTTGCGGGCTCGGACATGGCTTACGCCTCCTCGAGCTCGAGCTGGTTGTTGGCGATGTCCTGGGCGCTCGCGCGGTAGAGCTCGTCGATAAAGGCGACCTTAAAGCTTGCCGGGGCGTCGGCGACAGCGGCGGCACGCGTGCCGGCAACGTTGTAGACCGCGGTGCCGCAGATGGCTGCCGTAAACGGGTCGGCGGCGCAGGCATACACGGCCAGCACGCCGCCCTGCGAGCAGCCGCAACCGGTGATCTTGGACATGAGCGGGCTGCCGCCGTGGGACTTGGCCACGGTTGTGCCGTCGGTAATCAGGTCGACTTCGCCCGAGACCACAACGGCGCCGCCGGTGTAGCGGGCGAGCGCCACGGCGGCATCGCGGGCAGCGTCTACCGTGTCGGTGGTATCGACACCGCGCACGCGGCTCAGATCGGCCGCCTCGCCCTCAAGACCCCACAGGCCGGCGAGCGCGATGATCTCGGAGGCGTTGCCGCGCACGATGGCGGGCTTGTACTGCTTGAGCTCGTTTACCAACTGGGTGCGCAGGCTACCGATACCCAGACCCACCGGATCGAGCACCCAGGGCTTACCGGCGTCGTGTGCCGCCTTGGCCGCGCGGGGAATCGTTTGCTCGTAAATGGGGAAGAGCGTGCCCATGTTGAGATAGATGGCGCCGCCGCCGGCAACGAGTGCCTCGCCCTCGTCGGGCAGATAGACCATGGCGGCCGATCCGCCCACGGCGAGCTGTGCGTTGGCGACAAAGTCGATCGTCACCGTGTTGGTGATGGAGCCGGCCATCGGATTGGTAGCGCGAATCTCATCCACGGCCTTGACCATATGTTGCTTAAGCTGTTCCGAATCAATCACTGCACATGCCTCCTTGGCATAGAAAAGGGGCGCTGTGCATAGACAGCGCCCCTGTAAAGGCGGCATGCTCCCTACGCCAGCATTAACTGACAGGTTCAAAGGATTGGGCCCCATGCCCTCTCAGCCTTGTGGTTTGCACCGCCGGCACTCCCGCATCGAATCTGTTGTTCCCTATACTAGCGCACCGTTACAATGGATACGGTGAAAATGACAGGGGACCTTATGATCAAACTTGTGCTGACCGATATGGACGATACGCTGATTCCTGCTGGACACGATGGCGCCAGCGACTACGCCATCGAGGGCATTCATGCCATGCAGGCGGCGGGCCTGCATTTTGGCCCGGTTTCGGGTCGCCAGCCGTCCGCGATGGGCTGGATGTTCCGCAATCGCTCCGAGTGCTTCTCGACCGGTGCGTTTTGCAACGGCCAGGTGATGTTTGTCGATGGCGAGGCGGTTGCCTCGCGCACAACTGATAACGATGCCCTGATGCGCCTGGCCGACTACCTGGAGCAAGAGACCGACGATACCTATTTGAAGGTCTACCGTCTGGGCGATGACTTTTGGGGCAACGATGCCTATTGCGTGACGAGCGACCCCGAGCGCGTTCGTCGCGCCATGGAGTCGGGCGGCAACGCATGGCTCAAAGGCGAAGAGGCCCCGTGCCGTCCCGTCGTCGATGGCGCGCCGGTATACAAGGCGAATATCTGGAGCGCCCGCTCGCGTGAGGAGCTCGCGGAGCTACGCGAGCGCGTTGCCGCTGAGGTGCCGGAACTCTCGCTCGTGTTTCCCAACAACCGAGTGCGCCTGTTTGACATCCTTCCAGCAGGTTGGGACAAGGGTTGCGCTGCGCTGGAGTTGGCGCGCGCTTTGGACCTGACGCCCGATGAGGTGGCCGTATTTGGCGATTCCGATAACGATCTGCCCATGATCGATGCCGTTCCCAACTCCGTTGCAGTCGCCAATGCCAACGAGGCCGTCACGGCTGCCGCGCGCTGGCATATCGGCGCTGCGGCAGACGATGCGGTCGCCGGGGCTCTGCATCAGATTGCCTCCTGCGCCGCGACGGGGGAAATGCCGTCGTTTATGCGTCAGATGAGCACGACGGGTTTCGACGTCACGAACGTCTAGGGAGGGCGCTATGAAGCTTCAACAGCTCAGGTATGTCGTCAAAGTTGCCGAATGCGGCAGCATCACCGAAGCCTCGCGCCGGCTCTTTGTGTCGCAGCCTTCGATTACCGCGTCGATCCGCGATCTCGAAAACGAGATGGGTGTGCACATCTTTGAGCGCACCAACAAGGGTGTCATTGTGTCCGAGGAGGGCGAGACCTTCTTGGGCTACGCGCGACAGGTGCTTGACCAGGCCGATCTGCTCGAAGGCAAGTACAAGGGCGCATCCGAGCAGGTGCCGCACTTTAGTGTGAGCTGCCAGCATTATTCCTTTGCCGTCAACGCGTTTGTCGATGTGATCCGTGAGTTCGATGCCGCGCGCTATGACTTTACCCTGCGCGAGGAGCAGACTCACGAGATTATCGAGGACGTCGCGCATATGAAAAGCGAACTGGGCATCCTATATCTGTCCGAGCACAACCGCGAGGTCATCGAGCGCATGCTGGTGGCCAACGAGCTCGTGTTCGAAGGGCTCTTCTGCGCCGCGCCACACGTCTTTGTGTGTGCCGACCATCCGTTGGCGGGTCGCTCGAGTGTGACGCTCGAGGACTTGGAAGACTACCCGTTCCTGTCCTATGAGCAGGGCAGCTACAACTCGTTTTATTATTCCGAGGAGCTGACCTCGACGTTTGAGCGTCGCAAGAATATCCGCGTGCGCGACCGTGCGACGTTGTTCAACCTGGCCATGGGCCTCAACGGCTACACGGTGTGTTCGGGCGTGATCAGCCACGAGCTCAACGGTCCAGGTATTATCTCCATTCCGCTCGATGTGGACGAGTACATGGAGATTGGCATCATCACGCGCAAGAACACGACGCTTACGCGCTACGGTCAAGCCTATATCGACGCGATTCGTCAGCATATCTAGACTGCTGCGTCCTGTACAGGTCAAATCTCTTCATGGCAGTCCCAACTGATATAGGAAGCATCTATATCAAACTGTTATAAACGTATATTTTACGATTGCCATATGAGCGCTCATACTTTGTCCCAGTAAAGCAACCAATTCAAAGGGAGATATCTATGAGTGCTTTAACCACGCTGAACGCGCCGTTTCGCGCCGATATCGTCGGCAGCTTTCTTCGTCCACAGGCCGTAAAGGACGCCCGTGCCGCCTATGCTGCGGGCACACTCGACGCCGCCGGCCTTAAGGCCGTCGAGGATGAGGCCATTCGCGACCTGGTGGACAAGCAAAAGTCCGCTGGCCTGCAGGTGATTACCGATGGCGAGTTTCGCCGCAGTTACTGGCACCTCGACTTTATGTGGGGGCTCAACGGCATTGAACGCCGTACCTCGCGTACGGGCTATATGTTCCACGACGAGGAGACCACAGCCGACACCGCCGTGGTAACCGGCCCCATTAGCGGCGAGAACCATCCGTTCGTCGAGCACTTTAAATTTGTCAAGGCGCTCGAGGGGGAGGGCCAGGTCGCGCGGCAAACCATTCCGGCGCCGATCCAGACGTTCTCCGAAGTCACGCTCGACCGCTGCGACGGCCAGCAGGAGAGCCTGCGCGCTGTCTATAAGACCGATGAGGAACTTGCCGACGCCATCGCAGCCGCTTATCGCACGGTGATCGCCGACCTGTACGCAGCAGGCTGCCGCAACATCCAGTTTGATGACTGCACCTGGGGCATCTACTGCGACACCGATTTTGTCGCCAAAACCGGCATGAGCCCGGTCGACCTGCAAAAGGTAAGCGAGCTGGGCGTGGCGCTCAACAATGCCGCCATCGCGGACAAGCCCGACGATCTGGTCATCAACACGCATGTGTGCCGCGGCAACTACCACTCCACCTATGCCTTCGAGGGCGGCTATGACCCCATCGCGCCGTACCTGTTCGCAAACGAGGATGTCGATGCATTTTACCTGGAGTTCGATACGCCGCGCGCCGGCGGTTTTGAGCCGCTCAAGTACGTTGCCCCGGGCAAGAAGGTCGTGCTGGGCTTGGTAACCACCAAGGCGGCAGAGCTCGAGAACGAGGATGTTATCGTCGAGCGCATCCGTGAAGCCGCAAAGTACGTGCCGCTTGAGAACCTGTATCTGTCGCCTCAGTGCGGCTTTGCCAGCTGCGAGATTGGCAACAAGCTGACCGAGGATGAGCAATGGGCAAAGATCGCGCTGGTCAAGCGCATTGCCGAGCGCGTTTGGAAATAGCGCTAGTGTTTGCAGGTGGCGGCGCGTGCGAGGCATAGTGTATCGCGTACAATGGTTCGGATCGTATCGTTCGGGCAGGTTATCCGATATGCCTGATCGCCCTTCCATTCGAAAGGACATCCATGTCCCAGTCCTCGACGCCCGCCGTCAGCGATGCCATCTACGACGCATCGTCGCTCGGCCGCCCGCGCATGTTCCTGCTCGGCCTACAGCACCTGTTTGCCATGTTTGGCGCCACCGTGCTGGTGCCCGTGCTCACCGGCCTCTCGGTATCGGCAACGCTTTTGTTTGCCGGCTTGGGCACGCTGCTGTTCCACTTCCTGTCGCGCGGTAAGGTGCCGGCATTTTTGGGCTCATCGTTTGCCTTTATTGCCGGTTATGCCGCAATCGCGCCCAACGGCGAGACCGAGCTTTTGCCCTACGCCTGCCTGGGCGTAGCTTGTGCCGGTCTGCTCTATCCGGTGCTGGCAGCGCTGTTCCGCGCATTTGGCGCCAAGCGTGTCATGCGCTTCTTTCCGCCGGTGGTGACCGGTCCCATTGTCATTTCCATCGGCCTGATCCTGGCGAGCTCTGCCATTGCCAACTGCCAGACCAACTGGCTTGTCGCCGTTATCGCTGTGGCCGTGATCGTCATCTGCAACATCTGGGGCCGCGGCATGGTCAAGATCGTGCCGATTCTGCTGGGCGTTGTGGTGAGCTATGCCGTTGCGGCTGCGCTGGGCGAGGTCGATTTTTCGGGCGTCGCAGCCGCTCCCTGGGTTGGCTTGCCCGTCGTGTGGGACAACACCGTGTTTGCGCTCTTTGGGCCGCAGTTCGATAGCGGCCTCGCCACGACGGCCATCATTACCATCATGCCGTTGGCCTTTGCGACCATGATCGAGCATATCGGTGACATCTCTGCTATCGGTTCGACTTGCGAGCGCAACTACATTGCCGATCCCGGTCTGCATCGCACGCTGCTCGGCGATGGTCTTGCCACGATTCTGGCTTCGCTCTTTGGCGCTCCGGCCAACACCACGTATGGTGAGAACACCGGCGTGCTTGCCCTGACGCGTGTGTTTGACCCGCGCGTGATTCGCATTGCCGCGTGCTGCGCTATCGTGCTTTCGTTCTGCCCCAAGTTCGCTGCCGTGATTGCCGCCATGCCGGCGTGCGTAATCGGCGGCGTGTCGCTTGTGCTCTATGGCATGATCAGCGCCGTGGGCGTTCGCAACCTCATCGAGAACCAGGTCGATTTCCAGAACAACCGCAACGTGCTGGTGGCCGCTCTGGTGCTCGTGCTTTCACTCGGCATTGCGTACAGCACCGCCGGTGCCATCGTGCTGGAGCTGGGCGGCGTGACGATTTCGCTTTCCGGCCTTGCCGTGGGCTCGCTGGTGGGCATCGTGCTCAACGCCATTCTGCCGGGTAACGACTTTGAGTTTGATGTCTCGGAACTCGAAGAGGCTGATGAGTAGCAGCTGCGTTCAGCTAAAACAAGATATGGTGCCCATGCGTATATGCGCGTGGGCACCATTTTTAATGCGTCAGTATCCAGTGGATGCCGCGGGCCATGCGTAAGTCGGTTTGGGCAAAGTGATTGCCGGGGTTGAGCTCCAGCGTTGTTGGAATGCCGCGCTCGACGAGCAGCGCTTCCATCGCGCGCGTGTCGTCGAGTACATGCCTCATCATGCGGTTGGGTGTCTTGGTCTCCTTTTTGCCGAGTGACAGGTAGACGGCTTGCGGGCTGCCGGCAAAAGGGGCCGTGCTGGCACGGTCGACAAAGTCGGGAAACCATAGCGACCCCGATGCGCTCGCGGCGCGGTCAAAGGCGTCGGTTTGCCAGAGGGACCAGAGTGCGAAGAGGCCCGCGAGCGAGTAACCGGCAATGCCGCGCCAGGTGGGCGGCTGAGGAAGCGACGACTCGACCTGGGGGATTATCTGATTCAGCAGCTCATCAAGAAAATCGGCAGCTTGGCCGCCGAAAGGCTCGGCATCGCGTACGGTCCCGTCGCATGCCCAGGGGCTCAGCTCGCGATTCCAATCGAGCCCGCCAATGGCGACAAGAGTAAAAGGCGGGCAGTCGAGCTCTCGGCAGCGCCCGTAAACCTCGCTGCCGTTGCCCATGACCACGGGAAGGTAGATGGCAGGTGCGCTTTCCGTATGCTCCGAATGAACGGTTATCTGCTTTTGATGCGCTTCCATGACGGGCTTCTCTCGGCGTTGTGATATCGACGGCCCCCATTGTCGCACGCCGGCTCATGCAGGTTGGGCTAGACCAAAGACAATCTCGTGCATACCCTGCGGACGCATATGGAAAACGCCACCGCCGGAGGGGAGCTCGGCGGTGGCGTTGTTAAACGGTGCTGGGACTCGGGGCCTTCGCGGGAGCTGCCATGTGCGCAGAGGCGTCTAAGAGCGCTTGCGGCTCGCCATGGTGCCTGCGGCGATGGCGGCTGTTCCCGCAAGGACGGTTGCCACGATGGCCGCACCCGAGGTGTCGCCGGTTGCCGCGAGCACGCCGGTAGTCTTGGCTTTCGTGATTGAAGCCGCAACGGCCTTGGTCGGCTTTGAGCCCTCAGGCTTGGGGTTCTGCTTGGACTCCGCGGGCTTGCTTTCTGCGGGCTTGGTCTCGTCGGGCTTGGGGTCTTCCGGCTTGGCTACCTCGGGAGGTGCGATGACCATGCTCTTGGCGACAGCTTCGTTATAGGGGGAGTCGATCACAGCGTCGCCCGTGCCGATGGCTTGGCCTGCCTCGTAGATGCCGTCACGGAGCTTGCGATAGTCAATGACCTTGCCGCCTTCGGGCGTCTGGATGGCGGCGTTCTCAATCTTGATGGTGCCGATTGTCTTGCCGTCAGCGCTCATGGCACGGGCAAAGATTGCCGCTGTATCTCCTTCGGCCGTTACCTTGCTGCGGATGATCGAGATGACTGCGGGTGTGACGCCCTCGCTGGTCTGGGCGATGATGCCGATGTTCTCGCCTTGGGGCTCGGGGCTCGTCTCACCATCTTGGTTTTCGCTGTAGGGGATGGGGCCGTTGCCGTTCTCGACATAGCGGGCTATGGCCTTGACAACGGAGTCGCTGATGTAGATGTGGCCACCCTCCTCGTTGGGTCGATCGTTTCTGGTGGAGAATGCAGCCGAAACCTCGCCTTCCGCAAACGCGTCCACGGTGGAGCCGTTCTTGACGACGATATCGTCTTGGTAGGTGAAGAGGGCAATGGCGTCACCGTATCTGCCTTTACTTGCGCGGACTGTCACGTTTGCATGATCGAGTGTGATGCCCTTGTGGGCATAGACGCCATATTCAACACCGTTTGCGTTGAGGGAGGCGTTTGTGGCTGCGAGGCTGCCCTTGGCCTCGACGGCGGCGTCTTTCTCGGAGCTCGCCTTGACCTGGCTGCCGTCCGAGATATTGATGTTGCCGCCGCTCCAAATGGCCTCACCATCGGCTGAGCTTGCCTCGACTGTGCCGCCACCCTTGATGGTGAGGTTCTTGTCGGTTCCGATACCCTTGTCCTTGGTAGCCCTGGCGGTGACGGCCCCGCTGTCGTCAATCGTGATATTGCCGTTTGCCCTGATGCCATCCGATACGCCCGTGGCGTTGACGTTGCCCGAACCTTTGATAGCGAGATCGCCCTCGGCGTCGATGGCATCAAACCCAGCGCTCGTGGCGTTGACGGATCCGGCTCCGTCGATGTTGATATTACCCGTGGAGAGGATAGCGTCCTCAGTAGATGTCACGCTGAGCGTGCTGCCCGCGTCGCCTTGGATATTGAGCTCGGCGTTCTCATTCTTGCCATGAGAAGCCTTGATGCCTTCGATCCAGTCGGCAGTGACGATGTTGTTTCCCGAGTAATTCACGTTGAGCTTGCCTGCGGCCTGGATCTCGCCGCCGTTATAGTTGTTGAGCTTCAAGTCGTCGGCGCCGTCCCACGACCAGGTGCCGGTCTCGTCGCCCGCCGCAGTGCCGGCGTTGTATTTGGTTTCGCCGACCTTGACCCATTCCGCCGCGAGCGAGACGCTCGGCATGAGCAGCGAGCTCACCGTGAGCGCGCACACGGCGCCTACGACGATGCGGCGCGTCACGCGGCGCCAGCTGCCGTGCGCGAGTCCTATGCGACGGCGAACGTCGGGTTCGGCAACATGGGTTCCGGCGGTAGTGTCATTGCGTTTGGGGGTCGTGAACAAGGCTGCCATGGTTGCTCCCGTTCTCATAGGGCCTATACGGCTAGGTTCAGCGTATCTGCTGGATGTTGCCGGCGGTAGTGCCGTTTGGAGGGCAAAATGGCCAAAATGGGGGAGAAATAGGCCGCACGCCGGCGCAGGGACCAACGCTAAAAGAAAAGCGCGGGGCCGCATGGCGACTCCGCGCTTTATTGTTCAGCTTTTGCAGCCTTGCCCTTACGCTACGAAGAAGTAGACGGGGAAGGCAAGGGCTGCGATCCACCCGTCCTGTGCGAAAAAGTGTTTACGAGCGTTTGCGACTCGCCAGGGCGCCTGCGGCGATGGCGGCTGTTCCCGCAAGGGCGGCTGCCACGATGGCTGCGTTCGAGGTGTCGCCGGTTGCCGCGAGCTTGCCGACGGTCTTGGCTCCCTTGGCTGCAACTGCAACGGTCTTGGTTGTCTTCGTGCCCTCGGACTTGGAACCCTCGGGCTTGGTCTTGCCGTGCTTTTCCTCGGGCTTGGTCTCCTCGGGAGGCACGATGACCGTGCTCTTGGCGACAGCGGCGTCATAGGGGGAGTCAATCGTGGCATCGCCCGTGCCGATGGTCTGCCCCGCCTCGTAGACGATGCCGTCGCTGAGCTCTTCCTTGTTGCGATAGTCAATGACTTTGCCGCCTGCAGGCGTCTGGATGGTGGCGTCCTTGATTTCGATGGTGCCGATCGCCTTGCCGTCCGCGCTCATGGCAAGGGCGAAGATAGCCGCCGTGTCTCCCTCGGCCGTGACCTTGCTGCGGACGATCGAGATGGTCGCGGGCGTGATGCCCTTCTCGGTCTGCGCGAAGATGCCGATGTTCAGGCCCTCGGACTCAGGGATGATTTCGTCGTTTTGGTCTCCACTGTAGTGGTCGGGGCCGTCGCCGCCGGTCTCGGCATAGCGGGCTATGGCCTTGACAACGGAGTCGCTGATGTAGATATGGCCACCCGCTTCGTCGGAGTAGAAATTACTGGTGGAGATTGCAACCGAGAACCTGCCTTCTGCGAGCGCATCCACAGTCGAGCCGTTCTTGATGACGATGTCGTCCTCATCGGTGAAGAGTGCGCTGGCTTCCCCGCCATCTGAGCTTGCGCGGACCGTCACGGTCGCGCCATCGAGCGTGATGCCCTTGTAGACATAGATGCCATACCCAACGCCACTTGCGTTGAGGGAAGCGTTCGTGACCGTGAGGCTGTTTTTACCGTCGATGGCGGCGTCTTCCTCGGAGCTTGCCTTGACCTGGCTGCCACCCGAGATCTCGATGTTGCCGTCGGCCCAAATCGCATTGTCTTTGATAGAGCTTGCCTCTACCTTGCCGCCGCCCTTTATGATGAGGTTCTCGTTAGCATCGATACCCTGATCCTCGGTGGCCTTGGCGGTGACGGTTCCGCTGTTGTCGATCGTGATGTTGCCGTCGGCCCTGATGCCATCCGAATCGCCCGTGGCGTTAACGTTTCCCGAGCCCTTGATGGTGACATCGCCCCCGGCATCGATGGCATCGTGCTCGGTGCTCGTGGCGTTGACGGTGCCAGCGCCGTCGATGTTGATGTTGCCGACGGAAGTGATGGCGTCACGAGAAGATGTCACGTTGAGCGTGCTGGACGCGTCGCCCTGAATATTAAGCTCGGCGTTCTCGTTCGCGCCATCCTTAACCTTGATGCCGCGGCCGTTGTCGTTAGTGACGGTGTTGTTGCCCTCGTAGCTCACGTTGAGCTTGCCCGCTGCCTCGATCGCGTCGCCGTTATAGCCGTTGAGCTTCATGTCGTCGGCGCCGTCCCAGCTCCAGGTGCCGGCGGCGTCGCCCGCCGCGGTGCCGGCGTTGTATTGGGTGCCGCCGACGTCCACCCACTCGGCCGCGAGCGAGACGCTCGGCATGAGCAGCGAACTTACCGTGAGCGCGCATACGGCGCCTACAACGATGCGGCGTGTCACGCGGCGCCAGCTGCCGTGTGCGAGCAGCGTGCGACGGCGCACGTCGGGCTCGACAAAATGGGCTCCAGAGGTTTTGTCATTGCGCTTGGGGGTCGTGAACAAGGCGGCCATGGTTACTCCCATCCTCATAGGGCCTATGCGATTACGCCCAGCATATCTGCAGGATGTAGCCGGCGGTAGTGCCGTTTGGAGGGCAAAATGTCCAAAACTTGGGAAGCAATACATCGCGCATCCGTGCGTTGCCTGGGCTTAAAAGAAAAGCGCGGAGCCGGTCGATGCGACTCCGCGCTTTGGTGTTCTGCTTTGGCAGCTTTGCCGTTACGCTACGAAGAAGTAGACGAGGAAGGCAAGTGCTGCGATCCACATGAGCGGCTTGATCTTGGAGGCCTCGCCCTTAAAGAGCGCGACGATCACGTAGGCGATAAAGCCCAGGCCAATGCCGGCAGAGATGGAGTAAGTGAAGGGCACGCCGGCGACAATCATGAACGCCGGGAAACCTTGCGACACGTCGGACCAGTCGATCTCGGAGGCCTCGCTCATCATGAGGTAGCCGACGTAGACCAGAGCACCGCAGGTGGCGGCGCTGGAAACGATGGTGACGATGGGGGAGAAGAACGCGGCGAGGATGAACAGCACGCCGGTGGTGACGGAGGTGAGACCCGTGCGGCCACCGTCGGCAGCGCCGGACGTGGACTCGACGAAAGTGGTGATGGAGGAGACGCCCATAAAGCCACCGGCAGCAGCGGCCACGGAGTCGACGACCAGGATGGGACGGATGTCCTCGACATTGCCGTCCTCGGTCAGGAACTCGCCCTGCTTGGCGACGGCCATCGCGGTGCCCATGGTGTCGAAGAAGTCACTCATGAGCAGCGAGAAGGCCACGACGAGCAGCATCGGGTCGGTCAGAACCTTCACGATGGCCATGTTGCCATCGGCGGTGCTGGCAAACGGGGCGCCAAAGGTCGAGAAGTCGAGCGGTGCGATGAGGCCCTCGGGCGCATGAGTGACGCCCAGCGGGATACCGGCGATAACGGCGACGATGATGCCGATGAGCAGCGAGCCCGGCACGTTGCGGGAAGCCAGGGCGACCGTCACGACGATGGAGATGATGCCGACGATAAAGGTGGGGGAGGTGATGTCGCCCAGGCCGACAAGCGTACCGGCGCCAGCGGTGATGATGCCGGCGTCGCACAGGCCGATCATGGCGATAAACAGGCCCAGACCCACCGAGATGGCGTGGCGCAGGACCACGGGGATGGCGTCCATGATGGCCTCGCGCAGGCCGCACAGGACGAGCAGCAAGATGACGATGCCCTCGAGGAAGATAACGCTCATGGCCACGTGCCAGTCGCCGCCGCACATGGTGGTGGCGATGCCCGCGATCATGGCGTTGATGCCCAGGCCCGACGCGCAGGCGAGCGGGCGGTTTGCGAAGATGCCCATGCAGATGGTCATGATGCCGGCGCCCAGGCAGGTGGCGCAGGCGAGCGCTCCCGCATCGATGCCAGCGCCAGAGAGTACCGCGGGGTTGACGGCGATGATGTAGGCCATCGCCAGGAATGTTGTCAGTCCAGCGCGAAGTTCGGTCCCGATTGTGGACTTGCGCTCGCTGACGTGAAATAGTTCGTCCATGCATACCCTTTCCTTGTTCGGCCCCGAGTTTAGGCCGATTGACACGAACTCACCCACTATATCGCCTTTGTGAAGTTGGTGTTCCTCACATGTTGATGTTCGGCGGTTTGTAACGGACGGGCGGTATCTTTCGCATGAAATTGTGTAGGTACCGTATACTTAAGCGGTTACAACGACCCCTATGGAGGAACGTATGATTAAAGAGCTCTGCCGCGACGAGGCTATCCTGTCTCAGCGTTGCGAGGTTGCGACTGTCGAGGACGAGTCGGTCGCTCAGGATCTGATTGATACCATCAAGTCGCTCGATGATGCCGGCTGCTTGGCCGCCAACCAGATCGGCGTTACCAAGAAGGTCTGCGTCTACCTGGACGACGCCGGCGAGCCCCACGTGCTCTACAACCCCCGTCTGGTGTTTGGCCTGGGCGCCAGCAAGATGGAGGAGAGCTGCCTGACGCACGAGGAGGTCACCAAGTCCACGCGCTACATCAAGTGCAAGGTTGCCTTTGACCAGATCGTCGACGGCAAGATGAAGGAGTGCCGCCGCGACTACGCGGGCTTTGAGGCACAAATGATCCAGCATATGATCGACCACTGTCTTGGAAAGTTGGTCTAAGGGGACCAAAGCACCGCACCTTGCCGCTCAATCGTCGCTCGCGTACCTTAAGTACGCTTCGCTCCTCTTTCGTGGCAATCTGCGGCACTTTGACCCCTTAGACGACCTGCGGGGTTAACTTGGTTGAGTTTATCCTGATTGAATAGTCCGGGCGTGACATTGTTGTCATGTCCGGGCTTTTGTGTTTAGCGCCTTTTTGTTTGGTGACAATAACCTTAGCAAGAACGTAAAGCTAGGAGGCGCTATGTGTACGAGCATTCGATTTACCGATAATTCCGGCCACATGTATCTGGGCCGCAACCTCGACTGGAGCTTTGACTACGGCCAACAGGTTCGCGTGATGCCGCGCGGGTTTCACATTCCGTATTCGTTTATCGACGACGCGACAGCGGCACACGCGGTGATCGGTATGTGCATCGATTACAAGAATTACCCTATGTTCTTCGACTGCGGCAACGATGCGGGCCTCGCCGTGGCGGGTCTCAATTTCCCGGGTTATGCCGAGTATGCCGAGGACCCTGTCGACGGCAAGACCAATATCGCGGCCTATGAGTTTCCCCTGTGGGTGGCAGCGACGTTCTCGACGGTCGACGAGGTCGAGGCTGCGCTGCGCGATACGGTGATTGTCGCCAAATCTGCAGGAGAGGGGCTGGGCGTGTCGCTGCTCCATTGGATTATCGGCGACAGCCAGCGTAGCATCGTGGTCGAGATGATGGCTGACGGCCTGCATGTATACGACGATCCGGTCGACACCCTTGCCAACCAGCCGACCTTCCCGTGGCACATGGAAAACCTGCGCACCTATATCACCGCCACAAGCGATTTTCCGCAGACGGCGACATGGCGTGGCGCCGAGCTTAAGCCCTATGGAGCCGGTGCCGGCATGCGCGGCATTCCGGGCGATTGCTATTCGCCGAGCCGTTTTGTAAAGGCGGCGTACCTCAATGCCAATTACCCGCAAAAGGAGAGCGAGACCGAAAACGTCGTTCGCATGTTCCGCTCGCTCGAGGGCGTGGTGATGATCGAGGGAGCGTCCAGGATGGGCGATGGCAAGTTCGAGAAGACTATCTACACCGGATGCTTTAGCGCGCGCACGGGCAATTATTACTACGCGATGTATGGGGATCCGTCGATTCGCTACGTGAGCCTGATGGATGCCGAGGGCGCGAGCCCCGATAGGCTCGTGGTTCCCGAGCCGCGTCGTTCGTAGCCGATAGCTTTACCGCAATGCAAAGCGGCCCTGCATCTCCCGTGAGGTGCAGGGCCGCTGTCGTTGATTTGTGACGTTGCTAGAAGTTGGCGTCGTTGAGCTGTTCGTTCTCGAGGCCGTCGAGCTGTTGCTGTTCGGGCGTATCGGCGACGCTCTCGAGCAACTCGGTGGGGTCGACGTTCATGTCCCTACCGGCTTCGTTGCCGTTGACCAAGTCGTCCGAGAAGATGTCGACTTCCATTTCCTCGGCCTCTTCGATCTGAACCTCGAGCGGCACCTGGGTGCGCACGAGCTTAACGGCCGGACGCATGCGGGCAAAGAGGGGCACGTACTCGATGATGATGGCCGAGTTCTCAAGACCGTACCAGCGTGCCGGGCTTCCGCAGGCGCGGCGGACGGCGTACTTGATGGCCATGACGCGGTGGTCATTGCGGTTGATGTCCGTTTCGGGGGCGAGCATCTTGCGCAGCATGCAAAAACGGAAATCACCCACGTTGCCGCGTGTCTCGTAGATAGAGTAGGTGTGATGTTGCGGCGGCAGCTCGCCCGATGCCATCAAATCGCCGACGATCTGGCGCAGGTAGGCGTTAACGCGCTGGTTGACCTTAAAGCCCAGGTCCAGGCGAACGCGGAAGAGGAAGTCCGTGCCAAAGGTCTCGACGGAATACTCATGCGTATAGGGCTCATCGGTAACGTACACGTTGATGAACCAGTATGCCTTGGCGCGCTTGGGATGCTTATCCAAGATGGAATAGAGCACATCGCGGTCGAGCGTGAGCGGGTCGGGGCTGTTGGTGAGGAACACCAGGTTGTCGGCAAGCACGGGATAGGTCTCGTCGTTGCGCAGGCGGTCGAGCTGGTCAATGTACTTGGAGACGGGCAGCAGGATGGTCTGCGTGCGCTCGATGGCGGTGCCGCGGCGCCACACGTACATAAGGCCAAACAGCAGCGCGGCCAAGAAGATCATGACATAGCCGCCGTCAAAGAACATGGTGAGGCACGAGGCAAAGAAGCACAGCTCAATGGCGCCAAAGAGCAGTGCGAAGACGCAGGCACCCAGTTTGTGCTTGAGGATGCCGGCGATATAGCTCGTCAAAAGCGTCGTGGTCATGAGCATGGTCACGGTGATGGCGAGGCCGTAGGCGCTCTCCATGCGCTCGGAGTTCTGGAACAGCAGCACGATGAAGATGCAGCCGACCCACATGATGTTGTTGACGAGCGGAATATAGAGCTGGCCCTTGGTGTCGCTGGGGTAGTGGATGCGCAGGTGCGGCATGAGATTGAGACGGGTTGCCTCGGATACCAGCGAGAACGAGCCGGTGATGAGCGCCTGCGAGGCGATGATGGCCGCTACGGCCGAAAGCACGATGGCAAAGGGGCGCAGGGGCTCGGGAAGCATCATGTAGAACGGGTTGACGATATCCATCGCGAGCATCTGGGGGTTGGAGTTGTTGGCGAGCAGCCAAGCGCCCTGGCCCAGATAGTTAAGGATGAGGGCCGCCTTAACAAACGGCCAGGATGCGTAGATGTTGGCCTTGCCCACGTGGCCCATGTCTGAATAGAGCGCCTCGGCGCCGGTCGTCGACAGGAAGACGAAGCCGAGCACCATGATGCCCGAGTGGTTGATGGGCGAGAACAGGAACATAATGCCGCGAATGGGGTTGAGCGCGCGCAAGATGGACAGGTTGCCGAGCATATTGAACAGGCCGGCGCCTGCCAGGAACAGGAACCACAGCGTCATGAGCGGGCCGAAGAGCTTGCCGATTGACGAGGTACCGGCGCGCTGCATGGCAAACAGACCGCAGATAATGATGATGGTGATGATGATCACATTGGTCTGACCGTCACCCAATAGTGCGTGGCCCCACTCGATGGTACGCAGGCCCTCAATGGCTGTGGTGACCGTGACCGCGGGGGTGAGGATACCGTCGGCGAGCAGCGCCGCGCCGCCGATCATGGCGGGGAGAATCAGCCATGGTGCCACCTTGCGCACGAGACTGAACAGGGCGAAGATGCCGCCTTCGTTGTGGTTGTCGGCCTTCATGGCGATTACCACGTACTTGACCGTGGTCACGAGCGTCATGGTCCAGATGACGAGCGAAAGCGCGCCCAGGATCATGTCCTCGCTGACGGTACCGATGCCGCCGTTGTTGGCGACGATTGATTTCATGGTGTACATGGGGCTCGTGCCGATGTCGCCATAGACGACGCCGAGCGTTACGAGCAGCATGCCAGCGGAGAGGGGGATGGCTCCGTGCCCGCCTTGCCCGCGCTGGTCTTGGAGGTTTGCCTCCAGTTTATTGTGTGCCACGAAGACTCCCTTAGACATCCGGTTATCTGTCTAGGACAAAAAACTTTATGCCGTCTTTATACATACAAGAGCAGTTTGGCACATCGGGTTATTTTAGACAATAATCCTCAGCTGGGGATTATTTATCTACGCAGGTAGCATTTCAAAGCAGGGGCTTTTAAGCACGTACTGTCTGGGCGATGCCAGCCTTGGCGTTTGCGCGTTTGCCGGCGAGTTCGCAAAAAATCGCGCCGCCGATGATAAGCGCGGCGCCCATCAGGCGGACCGGTGTTATGGCTTCACCCAAAAGGGCGGCCGAGAACACGACCGCCGAAAGCGGCTCGAGGTAGCCGACGACAGCGACGGTCTGGACGGGCAGCTTGGCGACGGCGCTAAAGTAGAGCAGGCAACCGATGCCGGTGTTGACGACGCCGAGCATAGCGACGGCGCGCCAATCAATACTGGCGGCGATACCGGCGGACAGGAATGAGGGAGCGCCCTGCGTGATGAGCGTGAGGACCAGTGCGGTCACAAAGGCGGCGCACACCTGGAGCGTGGAGTTCTCGAGGCCCTCGATGTGCGGCGCACCCTTGCTAGCGATGACCATCAATGCATAGCAGAAGGCCGAGGCGATTCCACAGACGATGCCCGCAATGGGCATATTGCCGCCTAGACCTTGCGCTGCAATGAGAAAAGCACCGCAGGCGACGGCGACAAAGCCGGCGATTTTGCCGCCGGTCAGCTTTTCGCCAAAGATGAGCGGGGAGAGCGCCATGACAATGATGGGGCCGCAGTAGTACAGCAGCGAGGATACGCCGACGCCGATCGTCTGGTAGGCGCGGAACAGAAAAATCCAGCTGGCGCCCAGCGCAGCTCCCGAGAGGAGGAGGGCCGCGGCTTCGCGGGGACGAGATGGCGCCTGCAGTTTATGGTGTTGGGTGATGGCGAGGATAGTGACAAGCGAGAGAGCGCCCAAAAACGTGCGTAGCAGCACGATATCGGAGCTCGGCAGCGCGATGGCAGCGGCGATGATGCCGTTGGAGCCAAACAATAGCAATGCTGCTAAGTACGTAAACAGTCCGTTGTTCATGCGCTTCTATCCCCTCTATATCCGAGCATGTTCACTATGGGTGAACTGGCTTTAGAAGAAAAGCGAATATAATGCATGGAAAACATGACAAAAACTCATGCAAAGGTGGAGGGGTGCCGTGGAAACGAATATCCAAAAGATGCAAGTGCTGCTCGAGACGGTGCGTGCCGGCAGCTTTACGCGTGCTGCAGAGCGGCTGAGCTATTCGCAGTCGGGCGTGAGCCGCATGGTGGGCGACCTTGAGGCAGACTGGGGTTTTAAGGTGCTTGATCGCAGCCGCGAGGGCGTGGTGCTTTCTGCCGACGGGCGGCAGGTCATGCCGGCAGTCGAGGCGTTATGCGAAGAGTTTGGCCGCCTGCAGCGACGCGTGGACGAGATGCGAGGGCTAATGCGCGGCAAGATCTGTATCGGTACGTTTTCGAGTGTGGCGACTCATGTACTGCCGCCGGTGATCGCGCGCTTTCGCGCCGATCATCCGGATGTCGATTACGAGCTGCTGATGGGTGATTACTCCGAGATTGAGCAATGGGTGGCGGAAGGCCGCTGCGACCTGGGCTTTATCCCGCGTGATCCCCGAGAAAACGGCATGGCATCGCGGTCTTTGGTGCGCGACGAGTTGATGGCGGTAGTGCCGGCAGGCTCTTTGCTTGCCACGGCGGAGGTCGTTTCTCTTGCCGATTTAGCCAACGAGCAGTTTATTCTGCTAGAACGCGGCACCGATGACGAGATTACGCCGCTGTTCCGTCGGGCGGGGCTGACGGTGTGCTCCAAGCTGTCGACCTGGGATGATTATGCGATTATGGCTATGGTCGAGGACGGCCTGGGCGTGAGCATTCTTCCCGCGCTCATCTTGCGCCGTTGTCAGTTCGATGTTGCCGTGCGTTCGCTCGAGGGACATCCCCATCGGCAGATCAACGCCATATATCGAACGGCCGATGTTTCGCTTGCCGCCGCCCGTTTTCTCGAATACCTCTAAACGTGTACACGCCATTGTTTGCTTTGGGCAGATCTCGGAGTCCGATACATTTTCTTATGAAATTGAACTTTCGAATGAAGCGCCGCGTTATACTGCTTGCTAAATTGAACCATGGTTCAATTCGTGTTCTATAAATTGAACTTTGCCAGCAAGGAGGTTCCTGTGGCCCAAGAGACGTTTAGCGATCGCCTGCGACAGACTATGTCCGATCGCGACGTTCGCCAGTCGGACGTGATCCGCGCATCGGAGATGCTCGGCAAAAAACTCGGCAAGAGTCAGATGAGCCAATATGTGAGCGGCAAGACGACCCCGCGGCGCGATGTGGCTGAGCTGCTCGCCCGTATTTTGGAGGTCGATGTTACCTGGCTGCTTGCCGGCGACGCCGATCAAGGCGAGGCATCATCACCCCGCAACGATTCCAAGCCCGAACCCCATCCCTCAGCTCAAATTGCAAGGAGCACCACCATGCGCACTTTTTCTAAATCCACCAAGCTCGATAACGTCCTGTATGACGTTCGCGGCCCCGTCGTCGACGAGGCCGCCCGTATGGAGGACGAGGGCGAGCGCATCCTCAAGCTCAATATCGGTAACCCGGCGCCCTTCGGTTTCCGCACGCCCGACGAGGTCATCAAGGACATGCGCCAGCAGCTGCCCGACTGCGAAGGCTATTCCAACTCGCGCGGCCTGTTCTCCGCGCGCAAGGCGATCATGCAGTATTCGCAGATCAAGGGCCTGCCCAACGTTCAGATGGAGCATATCTACACGGGCAACGGCGTGTCCGAGCTCATTCAGCTTTCGATGAACGCGCTGCTCGACAACGGCGATGAGATTCTGATCCCCAGCCCCGACTACCCGCTGTGGACGGCGTGCGCGACCCTTGCCGGCGGCCATCCTGTGCACTACCTGTGCGACGAGCAGGCGGATTGGTATCCCGACCTGGAGGATATGGAGTCCAAGATCACGAGCG
>URKU01000008.1 GCA_900548515.1 uncultured Collinsella sp.
ATGAAGTGCCTGCGTGCCGCCCAGCATGCGCTGCAGCGCGGCGAAGACGTCTTGATCTTCCCCGAGGGCACGCGCATCCGCTCGCGCGAGATCAAGCCCGAGGTCCACGGCGGTTTTGCGCTCATCGCCCAGATGGGCAAGGCACCCGTGAACCCGCTCGCCATCTGCGGCTGGTCCGACATCACGCCTGCGGGCAAAAAGTTCATGCGTCCCAAAAAATGTTGGATCCGCGCCGGCAAGGCCGTCTCGCTTTCCGACGCGCCGGCCGGGCTTAAGCGCACGGAGCGTCTGACCTGGTTTGAGTCCGAGGCCATGAACCGCGTCTACGCCATGCGAGACGAGCTGTGCGCCGAGCACCCGGGCAGGTTCTAGCCATGGACGAGAACGTTATGGGCACCACCGCGACTGCATCCGACCAGGACGGCGCACCCACCATCGAGATCGCGGCCCACGCCGGCACCTGCTACGGCGTGCAGCGCGCGCTCGACATGGCGCTGGCCGCCGCGCCCCAGGCAGGGGAGAGCGCTCAGGTCCACACCCTGGGGCCGCTCATCCACAACCCCATCGTCGTGCGCGAGCTCGCCGAGGCCGGCATTGGCTTGGCCGACACCCTGGACGACGCGGCATCGGGCACCGTAATCATCCGCGCCCACGGCGTGGTGCCGCAGGTGATCGATGCGGCTCACGATCGCGGTCTTACCGTGGTCGACGCCACCTGCCCCTACGTGAAAAAGGTCCACGTGGCGGCGGAGCGCTTGGTACGCGAGGGCTATCACGTGGTAGTCGTGGGCGAGCCGGGCCACCCCGAAGTCGAGGGCATCCTGGGCCACGCCGGCGATGATGCGCAAGTCGTAAGCTGTGCCGCTGACGCCGACGAGCTGTCGCTCAAGGGCAAGGTGGGCCTCGTTGTGCAGACCACCCAAACCGCGCAGAACCTCGCCGAGGTCGTAGCTGCCATCACCCCGCGTGTGCAGGAACTGCGCGTGATCAACACGATCTGCGCCGCTACGAGCGAGCGCCAGCAGGCCGCCGCCGCACTTGCCAACCGCTGCGACTGCATGGTCGTCGTGGGCGGCAAAAACTCCGGCAACACCCGCCGTCTGGCGCAGATCTGCGCGGACGCCTGCGAGCGCACGCATCATATCGAGGAGGCAAGCGAGCTCGAGGCCGCGTGGTTTGTCGACGCGCGCCACATCGGTATTACCGCCGGCGCTTCCACCCCGCAAGAACACATCGAACGCGCCGTCGCGCGCATCAAGGAGCTTTGCCGCTAATCATGGACCAGACCGTACCCGCATACGCCGCCGAGGTGGCCGATTACGGGCGCAGCCGCGACCCCGAGCCGGGTGAGGGCGCGCTCGTAAAGAGCGTGCGTCCCGAATCGCCCGCATGGGATGTGGGTATCGAGCCGGGAATGCGCGTGCTCACGGTCAACGGCGAGGCACTGACCGACATGATTGTGTGGCTCTGGGAGTCCGATGACGATACCGTCGAGTTGGAGGTTTTCGACCCGCGCGACGACACCGTCACCCCCGTCGAGCTCGACCGCTTCCCAGGAGAGGACTGGGGCTTGGAGTTCGATGGGCCCATCTTCGACGGCATGCGCACCTGCGTGAACGCCTGCGTGTTCTGCTTTATGACCATGCTGCCCAAGGGCGGCCGCTCAACGCTCTATATTCGCGACGACGACTACCGCCTGAGCTTTTTGCAGGGCAACTTCGTCACGCTCACGAACCTCACCGACGAAGATGTTCAAAACGTCATCCAGCGCAACATGAGCCCCATGAACGTGTCGGTCCATGCCGTGAGCCCCGACGTCCGTCGCCGCATGATGGGACGCAACGCCCAGCGCGGCATGGACGTGCTCGAGGCCATCATGGCCGCCGGCATCGAGATCCACGCGCAGATTGTGTTGTGTCCCGGCATGAACGACGGCGAGGAGCTGCAAAAGACCCTGCGCTTTTGCGAGGAACACGAGCAGATCACGAGCCTGGGCATCGTGCCGCTGGGCTTTACCAAGCACCAGAATCGCTTTACCTGGTCATACAGCGACAAACCTGAGCTCGCGCGCGAGACCATCGCCATGATCCGCCCCTTCCAGGATCGTGCCTACGAACGCTTTGGCCGCCACACCTTCCAGATGAGCGACGAGTTCTATCTGGACGCCGGCATCGAGCCTCCCGAGGCGGACTTTTACGACGGCTACCCGCAGTACTACGACGGCATCGGCATGATTCGCTCGTATCTAGACGAGACCGATGACGTGCTTGCCGCCGACGCCGAGCGTCTGGCCCACGTCCGCGCTGGCATCGCCGAGCGCAGCCAGCGTCTCCTGTGCCTCTCCGGCGCCAGCGCGCGTGACACCGTGGCGCGCTTTGTGGAGTCTCCACGGGGCCTTGCCGGCACCGTCACAGCCATCAAAAACCGCTACTTTGGAGGCAACGTGGACGTGACCGGCCTCATCGTCGCCTGCGACATCTTGGAGCAGCTGCCGCAGGACCTGTCGGGGGTTATGCTCTTTGTGCCTAAGCTCATGTTCAACGCTGACGGCATGACGCTTGACGAGTATCATCGTGACGATTTACTCGCAAGCCTTACCAGTCGCGGCGCCGAGGCTCATGTGGTGTCGACCATGCCGCATGAGCTGCTCGATACCCTGGAGCATATCCTTGGCATTGTGCCTGCCGACTCTACTAATTCCGCTGACCCTACCCATTAAAGGAGTGCAGATGAAACCTATCGTCGCCGTCGTCGGACGCCCCAACGTGGGCAAGTCCACGCTCGTCAACCGCCTGGCCCAGACCTCGGACGCCATCGTCCATGAGTCCCGCGGCGTCACGCGCGACCGCTCGTACCACACGGCCGATTGGAACGGCCGCGAGTTCACCATCGTCGACACGGGCGGCATCGAACCGCTCAAGAGCGACGACGTCTTCGCCACGTCCATCCGCGACCAGGCCCTCGCCGCCGCCGAGGAAGCCGCCGTCATCCTGTTTGTTGTCGACGGCCGCACCGGCGTCACCGAGGAGGACGAGTCGGTCGCCCGCATGCTCAAGCGCTGCGACAAGCCGGTCTTTCTGCTGGTGAACAAGCTCGACAACCCCGATCGCGAGAACGACAGCATCTGGGAGTTCTATTCGCTCGGCATCGGTGAGCCCACGCCGCTCTCGGCCCTGCATGGCCATGGCACGGGCGACCTGCTCGACGATATCGTGGCCCTGCTTCCGGAGGAAGAGGACGAGGTCGCCGATGAGTTCCCCGATGCGCTGAACGTCGCCATCATCGGCCGCCCCAATGCCGGTAAGTCGTCGCTGTTCAACCGCATCCTGGGCGCCGACCGCTCTATCGTGTCCAACATTGCCGGCACGACGCGCGACGCCATCGATACCGTCGTGGAGCGCAACGGCAAGCACTACCGCATGGTCGACACCGCGGGCATTCGCAAGAAGAGCACCGTGTACGAGAACATCGAGTACTACTCGATGGTCCGCGGCCTGCGCGCCATCGATCGCGCCGACGTGGCGCTGCTCGTCGTCGACGCCTCCGTGGGCGTTACCGAGCAGGACCAGAAGGTCATGGGCCTTGCCATCGAGCGCGGTTGTGCCATCGTGGTGCTGCTCAACAAGTGGGACCTGCTCGACGACGACCGCAAGCGCGAAGCTTGCATGGAGACCGTCGACCGCCGTCTGGGCGTCATGGCTCCCTGGGCGCAGTACCTGCGCATCTCGGCCCTCACCGGCCGCAGCGTCGAGAAGATCTGGGCAATGGTAGACGCCGCCGAAAAGACGCGCTCGCAAAAGATCAGCACCTCGCGCCTCAACACGTTCCTCACTGACCTGCGCGAGTTTGGTCATACCGTGGTGGACGGCAAGCGCCGCCTGCGCATGCACTACGTGACCCAGACGGGCGTCAACCCGCCGACGTTCACGTTCTTCGTCAACCATAGTGATCTGGTCAACGACACCTACCAGCGCTACGTGGAGAACCGCATGCGCTCGACCTTCAACTTTGCCGGCACGCCCATTCGACTCTTCTTTAGGAAGAAGGAGCAAAAGGATGCATAATCCGATTCTGCTGACCGCCATCTGCGCCGTGGTCTCGTTCTTTATCGGAGCGATTCCGTTTGGCCTGATCCTGGGCCGCGTGTTCAACCACACCGACATTCGCAAGGCGGGCTCCGGCAACATCGGCACCACCAACGCGCTGCGTGTGGCCGGTCCCAAGGTGGCCGCGCTCACGCTGCTGCTCGACTGCCTTAAGGGCGCCATCTGCGTCCTTATCGCCCGTCCGCTCATCGCGAGCGTGGGCTATGGCTTTCCTGTAAGCATCGTGGCGCCTGGAGCCCCCGGTGACTGGATGCTCGGCGTCATCTGCCTGGCTGCAGTGTGGGGCCACATCTTCTCGCCCTACCTCAACTTCCATGGCGGCAAGGGTATCGCCGTGGGCTTGGGCGTCATCCTCGCCTGGTACTGGCCCATCGGGCTTTCGCTGCTGGGCATGTTTATCGTGGCCGTCGCCATCACCAAGTTTGTGTCGGTAGGCTCGCTTGCCGCGGCCATCGGTCTTCCCATCGCCGCCTGCGCGGTCTTTCCGTACAGCAGCCTGGGACTTAAGTTTTGCATGGCGATGATCGGCATCACCGTGGTGTGGGCCCATCGTGCGAACATCAAAAAGCTCATGACGGGTAAGGAGTCCAAGCTCTCGTTTACCAAGCGCGTCACCGAGCCCGACGATAAGTAGGAGAGTCATGAATGTTGCGCTGATTGGCTCTGGCTCCTGGGGAACCGCCGTCGCCGGCCTTGCCGCCGCGCGAGCCGAGCGCGTGACCATGTGGGCCCATAGCGAGCAGACGGCCGCCGGCATCAATGGCGAACACCGCAACCCCCGCTACCTTGTGGGCTACGAGCTGCCCGGCAACGTCGTCGCCACGACCGAGCTCGTGCAGGCGCTTGACGGCGCCGAGGCCATCATCTTTGCCGTTCCTTCGACGCACCTTCGCAGCGTGTGCCACCAGGCCGCGCCCTTTATCGCCGCCGATACCCCGGTGCTCTGCCTCACCAAGGGCATTGAGCCCGAGTCCGGCCTGCTCATGAGCGAGGTCATCGCCAGCGAGATCGGCAACGAGGCGCGCGTGGCGGCCCTCTCGGGCCCCAACCATGCCGAGGAGATCTGCCGCGGTGGACTTTCTGCCGCCGTCATCGCCAGCAAAGATCCGCAGATAGGGGAGACCTTTAAGGACCTGCTCCTATCCACAGCCTTCCGCATCTACCTGTCGCAGGACATGACCGGCGTCGAGGTTTGCGGCGCTATGAAAAACGTCATCGCTATCGTGTGCGGCATTTCCGCCGGTTCTGGTGCGGGCGACAACACGCTTGCCCTCATCATGACGCGTGGTCTGGCCGAGATCAGCCGTCTGGTACACGCCCGCGGTGGTCAAGCTATGACCTGCATGGGACTTGCCGGCATGGGCGACCTTATTGCCACCTGCACCTCGGAGCATTCGCGCAACCGCACCTTTGGCTACGAGTTTGCCCACGGCGTGTCGCTCGACGAGTACCAGACGCGCACGCATATGGTTGTCGAGGGCGCCGTCGCGGCCCGCAGCGTGAGCGAGCTTGCCCGTTCACTGGGCGTAGACATTCCGCTCACCTTTGCCGTGGAGCAAACGCTCTACAACGGTGTTACTTTGGATAGGGCGCTCGAGATTCTTACCGATCGCGTCCCTTCTCAAGAGTTCTACGGACTCACCGACTAGCGCAGAAAGGCTTCTACCATGGGTTCCATCAAAATCGCTCCGTCTGTCCTTTCGGCCGACATGGCCAACCTCAAGGGCGAACTCGACAAGATCGCCGGTGCCGACTACGTTCACTTCGACGTCATGGACGGCCACTTTACCGGCAACCTGACCTTTGGCGTTGACATCCTTAAGGCCGTCAAGCACTCCACCAACGTGCCGGTCGATGCGCACCTCATGGTGTCGAACCCCGACGAGACAGTCGATTGGTACGCCGATGCCGGTGCCGACATGATCACCGTGCACTACGAGGCCTCCACGCACCTGCACCGCACGCTCACACATCTGCAGCAGCGCGGCGTCAAGGCCGGCGTGGTGCTCAACCCCGCCACCCCCGTGTGCGTACTCGAGAGCATCATCGACGTCGTGGATATGGTGCTGTTGATGAGCGTGAACCCTGGCTTTGGCGGCCAGAGCTTTATCCCGGGCACGCTGCCTAAGCTGCACGAGCTCAAGGCCATGTGCGAGCGCCACGGCGTGTCGCCCCTCATCGAGGTCGACGGCGGCATTTCTTCCAAGAACATCGCCGAGGTCGTTAAGGCTGGCGCCAACGTGCTCGTTGCCGGCTCCGCCGTATTTAAGTCCGAAGATCCCGCCGCCGAGGTTGCGCTGCTGCAGAAGCTGGGCAACGAGGCTGCACAGGAGGCATAAACCCTTATGACCGCAGGTCAAAACCGCATACCCGTGAATCTTGACTATGCCGCCTCGACGCCCATGCGCGCCGAGGCGCTCCTTGCGCAGCGCGAATATGACGACAGCGAGCTTGCCGGCGTCAACCCCAACTCGCTGCATTCGCTCGGCCGCAAGGCCGCCGCGCGCCTGGAGGTGGCACGTCGCGAGATTGCTCGCAGCTTTGGCGCGCGCGTTCGCCCGTCCGAGATCATCCTTACCAACGGCGGCACCGAGGCCAACCAGCTGGCGCTGCTCGGTCTTGCCGAGGGCGCTCGTCAGCGCGATCGAAAGCGCGATCGTGTCATCGTTTCGGCCATCGAGCACGATTCAATTCTGGACAACCTACCGCTGCTGCGCGCCGCCGGCTTTACCGTCGACCTGGTGCAGCCCTGCCGTGCAGGCTACATTGAGCCTGCCGCGCTTGTCGAGCTGCTCGGCGATGACGTGGCGCTCGTGAGCATTATGGTCGCCAACAACGAGACCGGCGTGGTGCAGCCCATCCGCGAACTGGCCGCCGCCACACATGCCGCCGGCGCCTTGTTTCATACCGATGCCATCCAGGGCTACTTACATATTCCGCTCGATGTCACCGAGCTGGGCGTCGATGCCATGACCGTTGCCGCGCACAAGATCGGCGGCCCTGTGGCATCCGGCGCGCTCTACCTTAAGAGCCGCACGCCGCTGCGTCCGCGCATCTTTGGCGGTGGACAGGAAGCCGGCCGTCGCGCCGGTACGCAGGATCTGCGCACGCAGCTGGCTTTTGCCGCTGCCGCCAGCGCACTGGCGCCCCATGTGGCCCAGGAGCGCGCGACGCTGCAGGCCCTGGCCGATAAGCTCTACGCCATGCTTACGGCCCATCCGCGCATTCACGCCACCATGGGCGACTACGAGCAGGTCGACCGTCTGCCCGGCATGGTATCAATCTACATTGATGGCATGGACTCCGAGGAGCTCATCATTAAGCTCGACGCCGCCGGCTTTGAGGTATCGGCCGGTTCTGCCTGCTCGAGCGGCAGCATGGATCCGAGCCATGTGCTCAGCGCCATGGGTATTGGCCGCGAACAGGCTCTGGGTGCACTGCGTATCTCCTTCGATGACCGCGTGAATCCAGACGATCTGGACGACTTTGCCCAGACGCTGCTCTCGATCGTAGGCGCCGCATGATCGTCGCCGAGCTCGAGCGTGCACTGCTGGCGCGCTACCCCAAGGCGGACACCGAGGGCTGGGATCACGTTGGGCTATCAGTGGGAGATCCCGCTGCTGAGATCACCGGTGTTGCCTGCGCGCTCGATGCGACCGAAGCTAATGTTCGCCGCGCCCAAGAAGGCGGCGCCAACGTGCTGCTGACGCATCATCCCATATACATCAAGGCGCCCGAGGCGTTTTGTCCGTCGGATTCCGCACGCCCCCAATGCAGCGCGGCGCTCTACGAGGCAGCGCGTTGCGGCGTGAGCATTATCTCGCTCCACACCAACCTGGACCGCTCGCACGAAGCCCGCGTCTGCCTGAGTGAGCTGCTGGGTGCCGTACCCGTGAGCTCACTGGAGCACGTGGACGACCCCGAGCCGACCGGCCTGGGCGCGCTTGCAACGCTCAACGACCCGTGCACGCTGCGCGATCTTGCCACCCGTGCTGCCACAGCCTTCGGCAGCGACCCGCGTGTGTGGGGCGAAGCCGATCGCCCGTGCCGCACCGTCGCCATTTTGGGCGGCTCCCTGGGCGGCGATGGCGAGCTCGCCATCGCCGCGGGTGCGGATGTCGTCGTGACGGGCGAGGCGGGCTATCACGTGGCGCAGGACCTCGCTCTGCGCGGTCTGGGCGTCATCTTGCTCGGCCACGACCGCTCCGAGGAGCCGTTCGTTGATATATTGATGAACTCTGCAGTTGACGCCGGGGTCAACCCCCGTCATGCGATTAAAATACTGAACCCTTGCCAATGGTGGACTGTGACAAAAGGAGAGAACTTATGAGCGCCGGCGCTACGCTACTCAAGCTGCAACAGATCGATTTGGAGCTCGCCCGCAACAAGAGCGAACTTGCCAATATGCCGGAGCTCAAGGAGCTCGCTTCCAAGCGTAAGACCTACGTTAAGCTCAAAGCCGAGATGACCAAGCTCTACGCCCAGCGCAAGGACCTGGACATTGAGCTCGACGATCTCAACACCACCGAGATTCAGACCAACAACGCCATTGAGGCTGCCAAGAAGCGCCACGTCGACGGTTCCGACTACCGTGAGGTTCAGGACCTGGAGAATGAACTCGCAACCCTGGCCAAGCGTCTGGACAAGATTGAGCACACCCGCAAGGACGTCGTTGTCGCCCATAAGGAGGCGCTCGACCGCGAGGCCCGCGCACAGGCAATTATCGCCAAGTTCGAGGAGGGCGTGAAGGCCGATACCAAGGCCGCTCGCGCTAAGGCTGCCAACCTGCAGGCTCAGATCGACGCCGCCACTAAGGAGCGCACCGCGCTTGCCGCTACGCTGCCGGCCGACGTGCTCACCGACTACGAGCGTCTGCTCAAGCAGTTCCGCGGTCTGGCCGTCGAGACCATCCAGGGCAACATCCCCACGGTCTGCCACACCGCGCTGCAGGCATCGTCCATGAGCGACCTCAACCACGACGGCAGCGAGATTACGCACTGCCCGTACTGCCACCGCCTCCTGGTACTCCCGAGCAAGGAAGCCTAGCGATGACGGCGGCACCCAACAATTCAATGCAACTTGAGGGAAAAACGATCCTGCTGGGCATTACCGGCGGGATCGCCGCCTATAAGTCGTGCAATATCGTGCGCCTGCTGCAAAAGCGCGGCGCGCGCGTCAAGGTCGTTATGAGCGAGCATGCCACCGAGTTTGTCGGCCCGCTCACCTTCCGTGCGCTTACCAACGAGCCCGTCGCCGTAGGCCTGTTCGACGACCCCTCCGACCCCATCCACCACATTTCGCTGGCGCAAGAGCCCGATTTGGTGGTCGTGGCGCCCGCGACGGCCAATATCATCGCCAAGATGGCCAACGGCATCGCCGATGACCTTATTTCCACCACGCTGCTTGCGACGCCGCGACCCATCGTGATCGCGCCGGCCATGAACAACGGCATGTGGAAGGCGCCGGCGACGCAGGCCAACATGGCCACGCTGCGCGACCGCGGCGTGCATGTGGTGGGACCCGGCAGCGGCTACCTTGCCTGTGGCGACGTGGACACGGGCCGCATGAGCGAGCCCGAGGACATCGTCGAGGCTGTCTGTGAGGTGCTCAACCCCGCGCCTCAGGACCTGGCGGGCAAGCGCATCGTGATTACCGCCGGCCCCACGCACGAACCGATCGATCCTGTGCGCTTTATTGGCAACCGGTCGTCGGGCAAGATGGGCATCGCCCTGGCGGGGGAGGCCGCACGCCGCGGCGCCGCTGTCACGCTTGTGCTGGGCCCGACATCGCTCGATGTTCCCCGCGGCGTGGAGTGCGTGCGCGTGCAGACCGCAGCAGAGATGCTGGAGGCGGCGCTGAGCGCCTTCCAGACGGCCGATGCGGCCATTTGCGCGGCCGCCGTCGCCGACTACACACCGGCGGCCCCTGCGGACCATAAACTCAAAAAGTCCAACGAGCGCTTGGATTGCATCGAGCTGGTCGAAACGGTCGATATTTTGGCCGAGCTCTCGCGCCAGAAGGGCGAGCGGTGCGTGATCGGATTTGCGGCCGAGACCGATAACGTCGTGGAGTACGCGCAGCGCAAACTCGCGCGCAAGGGCTGTGATGCCATTATCGCCAACGATGTCTCGCGCGCCGATTCGGGCTTTGGAACCGACACTAACAAGGCCTGGATCGTGAGCACAGCGGGCACGCAAGAACTTCCCGTGCTAACAAAGCCCCAGCTCGCAGATACAATTTTGGACTTGCTTCAAAATTTGTAAAAAAGTTCTTGCACAAGTCTAAAGTTTCGGGTTAATATACTCCCTGTTGCGAGCGAGAGCAGAGCAACAGTCAAAAGCTTCGGGACGTGGCGCAGCTTGGTAGCGCACTTGACTGGGGGTCAAGGGGTCGCTGGTTCGAATCCAGTCGTCCCGACCAGAAGTTTGTAGGTCAGGCACCTAGTGCCTGACCTTTTTTGTTTTTAGTCATCATGATTAATTTGCTTAAAGCAACGACGTTCCCGATCGATGTAACCACCGAATCAAAACGTGTGCATCAGCCACCGAAATCGACGTTTTTCGACATGTTTGGAGGCAGATGTACACGAATGCGAAATCCCCCGCCGCCCAAAAGTGCCCTCCACATGTCTGGACTCTCTATGGCTGCGCTGGATAGACATCGCCGGAACGGGTATAGTATCGAAAGTTTTGTCGTTAACCAGCGGGGGAGTCCTGTGGGCATCAAGAAGAAGATCAAAAAGGAGCTTATCGGCACTTCCGATTACCCGTCGAATAAGATCTTTACGATCTCCAATTTCATCACCTTTACGCGCCTGGTCCTCACGCTCGTCTTTTTGTACCTGTTTGTGACGGACAACAACCGTGTCGTTGCCATTGTCATCTATGCCATCGCGGCTTCCACCGACTGGATGGACGGCCAGATTGCCCGCATGACCAAAACGGTCTCGTGGCTCGGTAAGGTCATGGACCCCATCTGCGACCGCGCGCTGTTGTTTACGGGCGTTCTGGGTCTGGTAGTCCGCGGCGAGCTTCCCATCTGGGTCTGCGTGCTCATTATCGGCCGCGATATCTACCTGGGCATCGGCACGCTCATCGTGCGCCATTACCACCGTCGCCCCATCGACGTCGTCTTTCCCGGCAAGATTGCGACAGCGCTGCTCATGACCGGCTTCTCGCTCATGCTGCTCGGTTTCCCCGTTATTGACGGACTGCATCTTTTACCTTCAACCCTCACGGCCTTCCCGGGCCTCAACGGAAGCTCGGTGCCCCTCGGCATCTTCTTTGTGTACGGCGGCGTGATCTTCTCCATGCTCACGGCTGTCATCTACTCCATTAAGGGCGGAGCGGCCATTAAACAGGCTCTCGCGCATCCCGAGGACGAGGACATCGACTTTCTGAACCCTGAAATCGAAGACTGATTCGTTGGGGTATGATTACGTACGGTTCATTATTTGCGGCACGTCCGCGATAAGTTAGGGGTTGTCATGGACAACATGGTTAACAATATGCCTCAGAATGATAAGACTGCTGACGCTACCTGCGTATTCCGCGTGCCTTCAAGCGACGTCACCGTTCCCGACCTTATGGCCAACGTGCGCATCACCGCTCCCGTTCTGTCCATCGTCAAGGGTCCGCAGACTGGTGCCGCCTTTGAGCTCGAGGACGACGAGACCACCATCGGCCGCGATCCTGCGAACGGCATCTTCCTCAATGACATGACCGTTTCGCGCAGCCACGCGCGCATTATCCGCGAGGGCCTCGGCGCTCGCATCGAGGACTTGGGCTCGCTCAATGGCACCTGGGTCGACGGTGCCATCGTCAATGCAGCCCCGCTGCACGACGGTTCTTCCGTCCAGATCGGTACGTTTACGCTCATCTACCACGAGAGCACGCCGGAGCGCATCGAAACCGGTGAGTAGGGCATGGCCGAACGCAACTATCTGAGTATCGGCCAAGTCGTCAACCTACTTCGAGGCGCATACCCCGATCTTTCGAACTCAAAAATTAGATTTCTAGAAGATGAGGGGCTCATTACCCCTCATCGTACGCCAAAGGGATACCGTCAGTACTCCAAAGAGGACGTTGACCGCCTGGAGGTCATTCTGCACCTGCAGAAGACTCGCTACATGCCGCTCAACGTGATTAAGCAGCGCTTGGAAAACGCCACGGACCTGTCAACGCTCGCCTACGAGGTTGGCTTGCTGTCCGATGTTCCGCTCAAGACGGAGCCCAAGGAGACTAAGCAAAAGCTGCATCCCATCGAGACCATTCCCGATATGCTGGGCGTCGAGATTTCGTTTATCCGCTCACTCGCCGAGAACGACCTCATTCGCATCATCAAGAGTCCGCAGAATCGCGAGCTTGTCGATGGTCGCGATTTTCCTATCATCCGCTACTGCTCCGAGCTGTCGCGCTTCCATATCGAGCCGCGCAACCTGCGTCAGTACGTATCGTCGGCAAACCGCGAGTCTTCGATGTTTGAGCAGGTTCTCGTGAGCATGCTCGGTATGGATACTTCCGATGACGAGCGCGACGCCAAGCTCGAGCGTGCGTTTAAGAAGCTTCACGACCTGACCGAGGGCGTGCACACTGCGCTGCTCAAGAACCGCGTTTTTGAGTCGCTCAACGCCGTGGTCGAGGACGCCGACATCGATGCACTCGATGAGGAAATCGCTCGCTCCGAGTCCACCAAGGCCAAAAACGAAGAAACTGCCGCGCCGGCTTCGCACGAGGATTCTCTCGTAAAGCCGCTCAAGGTCGTCGCCCCTTCACACTCCGGCACCGCCACCGCGGACAAGTAATCGCTGCCGAAATTTCGGCGACCCATTGAAAGGTCATGCAATGTACGACTTCGAATCTCAAATCGTCGACATCCCCGACTATCCCGAGCCCGGAGTCGTCTTTAAGGACATCACGCCGCTCTTTGGAAATCCCGAGGCCCTGAAGGCCATGGTGGATGCCCTGGCCGAGCATTTTGCTGGCATGGGTATCACCAAGGTCGTAGGGCCCGAGGCCCGCGGCTTTATGGTCGGTGTGCCCGTGGCCGTCGCCCTGGGCGCCGGCTTTGTTCCCGCACGTAAGCCGGGCAAACTGCCGCGCAAGACGGTGAGCGAGAGCTACGAGCTCGAATATGGCACCGACTCTATCGAGATCCATGCCGATGCCATCAGCTCTAAAGATACCGTGTTGATTCTGGACGACTTGGTCGCGACGGGCGGAACTGTCGAGGCAACAGGTAAACTGGTGCGAGATATGGGCGCAAAGCTTGTGGGCTACGGTTGTATCCTTGAGCTTGCGTTTCTCAACCCGCGCAAGAAGCTCACGCCTTCTAACGAGGACGTTGAGCTCTTTAGCCTGGTAACGGTTGACTAGCCGCTACCCTTAGATACCGGAAAGGAAGCTACATGCGCACAGCAAATACGCACAGAAACATGGCACGCTGCGCTGCTACGGCAACCCTCGCTTGTGTTTTGGGCCTGGGCCTCGTGGCTCCGGCCTACGCCGATACCGCATCCGACCTTGCCGCTGCCCGTACCAAGCTCGAGCAGATCGGCACCCAAACCCAGCAAATACATGAAGAACTCTCCGCACAGACGCAGGAGCTTGATCAGACTGCAGGCGAAATCACTCAAAAGCAGCAAGAGATTGCCGAAGGTCAGGCAAAGCTTTCCAACTACGTTGCCGGTGAGTACAAGACCGGCGGTCTGAGCCTTCTTCAGGTTCTGACGGGCGTCGATGATCTGGGCGACATGCTCAACCGTCTCTTCTACTACGGTAAGGTGTCCGACAAGCAGGCCCAAACCATTCAGGAGGTCAAGGACCTTAAGCAGCAGCTCACCGATAAGCAGACCGAGCAGGAGAAGAACGTCGCCGCGACGCAGAAGAAGGTCGACGAGCTCAATGCCCAGCAGGCTGAGGCCCAGAGTGTCGTGAACTCCCTGGATTCACAGCTGCAGGCCGAGCTTGCTGCCGAGGCCGAGGCCAACGCCGCGCTGCAGGCCGGTATCAACGCCAGCACCGCCGAAAAGGCCACGGTGAGCAACGACACCGCCGGTACGACCGAGAACACCAACAATGGTGGCGGTACGACCAACAACGGCGGCGGCAACACGCCTGCGCCCGCGCCCGCTCCTGCTCCCACGCCGCAGCCCGTGACGCCCGCTCCGGCTCCGACGCCTTCCGCACCGAGCCAGTCCGTTGACGGTGGTACCGTTGTTTCGCGCGCCTACAGCAAGCTCGGATACGCTTACTCTTGGGGCGGCATTGGCCCGAACAGCTTTGACTGCTCCGGCTTTGTAAGCTACTGCCTCACCGGCCGTTATTGCCGCCTTGGCACGACTGGTACCTTCATGGGCTGGACCCGTGTATCCGATCCCCAGCCTGGCGACGTCGTTGTTAACTCTTACCACACCGGCATCTACATTGGTAACGGCCAGATGATCCACGCTTCCGACTACAAAACGGGCGTCATCATCAGCTCCGTCGCAGCCGGTATGAACAACAACTACATCTTCGTACGCTACTAAGTCATCTTACACAGCGTGTGAATGTGGACCTCGTGGCTTTAAGTCGCGAGGTCCATTCTTTTTTTCTCTCTTATCTTAGACGGCTATCTAGTATTCAAAACTAGATAGCCGTCCATTCGGTTTGCAAGAAGGCTATAATTGTTGATGAACGATTAGAAAGGACCCTCTATGAGCTGGGCACTTATCTCCGATTCAAGCTGCAACCTCCGCGATTGGCAACCGACCGCGCCCCATACCACCTTTGCATTTGCGCCCCTCAAAATTCGAGTGGGGGAGCATGAATTCGTCGATGACCTTTCGCTCGATGTTCATGAGCTCAACTGCGCTGTTCAGGCGGAGACGAACGCTTCTTCGAGCGCTTGTCCCAGCGTAGGGGAGTGGGCCGAGCTCTTCAAATTGGCAGACAAGACCATCTGCATGCCGATCTCTGAGGGTGTGTCGGGCAGCTACAACGCGGCAGCCACTGCTCGCGATATGGTTCTTGCCGAGGAGCCCGACCGACAGATTCATCTAGTCAATTCACGCGCAGCTGGCGGCAAAATGGACCTCATTTTCTTGCTGTTCGACCGCTATCTTGCAGACAATCCGAATGTCTCATTCGAGGATGCTTGCGCATACTTCGATAGCCTTGAACAGAACAGCAAAATCCTCTTCGGTTTGTGCAATTACGAAAACCTCGCCAAAGCCGGACGTATCCCTAAGGCAGCCGGCGTCATTGCCAACAAGCTCAATATCCGCATTTTGGGCACGGCGAGTGAGGCCGGTAAAATCGAACTCGTGGGGCACACGCGTGGCGAAAAGAAGATGCTCAACAAGATCATCGACACTATGGAATCCGAGGGCTTTACGGGCGGTGAGGTCATCATCGATCACGTTGAGAACGAAGCTGGAGCCCAAGCGCTTACTGATCGCATTGTCGAACATTGGCCCGGCTCCAAGACCATCATCATGCCCTGCAACGGCCTGGATTCCTATTACGCCGAGATGCACGGCCTGATCATCGGCTACGGCATGGGCGTAGCTTCGGGCCAATAAAGTCCAACCAAGCAAAATTACGGGCGGGACAAAGTGACAGCTGGCTCTTTGTCCCGCCCGTTTTATACGTCGGCTAGCTATTAAACCCGTTGAACTTGAGATAGCTCATCAGGTACGCTTTCGAAACAAAGGATGAAACCGCGCTGCGCACAAGCAGCGACTCACGCGTTACCTGATGCGCCGTATCGGGAACCGGCGTCTGCTCGACAGAAAACGCCGAACGAATCGATGCCTCGAGCTGATCGACCACATAGTCGAAGGCCGTCGGGGCATCGTAGCTCAAACGCTGAATGTTAAAGAGCGCCTGCACCGCAGCAATAGGTAGCACCTGCTTAAAGATGCAGATAGCGATCAGGCGGGCAATCTGCTCGCGACCATACTGCTTTTTGACCGGAGCAGGCACCAGACCGACCTTCACGTAGTTATTGATCATCGATGGCGTAATGACAGGCTGCTCAACGCAAATAGACAGCGGCTCCATCCACAGCGCAACATACTCAATGACCTGGTCGCGGTAGAGCGTCACATTGGGCAACTGGTTATAGCGCGGCAGACTCAACGTATTGAGTTTGCGCACGATATCGGACTGAATAAATGCATCGGGCAGCACAGTGGGCTGAATATCCTCAGGCATAATGCTGACCGACGAATCGGACATCGGAATAACGCGTTTGGCGTGGTTCATAAGGATCCTCCGTTCATTAGCTATATTGTATTCTAGGTTATCTAGTTTTGCATACTATATAGCAGGAAAGTAAAAGTGGTTGGACAGCACATTGATGCACCGTCCAACCACTTTGTTTTAAAGATAGCAACCTTACATAAGATATATTATCGTACTTATCCACGGAGAAATGCGTATGCGCTGGTTGCAGCTATAGCGCCATCCGAAACGGCGGTCACAACTTGACGTAAACGCTTGGAGCGGATGTCGCCAGCGGCAAATAAGCCCGGTGTACGGGTGGCCATGGAATCATCGGTAACAATACCGCCGTCCGGTGCCAGATCGACCAGATGCTCGACAAGCTCGGTATGGGGCTGCGTGCCGGTAAAGACAAAGATACCAAACGAGCCCGGCTCAAAGGACTCGTCATGCGTCTCACCGTTTATATTGTCCTTGAACGTGATCGTTGTGGGCATTGCTTCACCAGAAAGCTCCACAATACTAGTTTGGTACCTAACTGAAATATTGTCTTTTGCAAGCGCCTTCTGAACCACACCTTCGGGTGCGCGGAACTGATCACGGCGCAGCACGATGGTCACATTGCTGGCAATGTCTGACAGAAACAAAGCCTCTTCACATGCCGCATTACCGCCGCCGATCACAAAGACCTGCTTGCCGCGGAAGAACATTCCATCACATGTTGCGCAATAAGATACGCCACGACCACGATACGCATCCTCGCCAACAAAACCAGCAGATCGCGGCGTGGCACCCATGCAAGCGATAACGCTCGAGGCCAGCGTATCGCCCATATCGTGATGCACCGTAAACAGCGCTGCATCGGCATCGTAATCGATACCCGTAACCATGCTCCATGCGACCTGAGCTCCCAAGCCCTCTGCATGCTGCTGAAAACGCTCGCCGAGTTCGGCGCCACTCAAGAGCGGAATGCCCGGATAGTTCTCGACTTCATTGGTCGTGGCGATCTGTCCACCCGACATGCCCTGCTCAATCACGGTCGTCGTCAGGTTGGCACGCGCAGCGTAAATGGCGGCAGCATAGCCCGCGGGGCCTCCACCGATAATCGCAACATCAATCGGCTGATCGGTAGTCATGAAGAATCCTCTCGTCGAAACGTTGTCGTTCTTTGCGCTCATACCCAAATTTACGTGAACATGACACTCATGCACTACAATGATAAATCGCGTAACAAAGCTGAAGGGGAGTTATCGATGGATCAAACGCAGACGAGCAATAGCGCTCCCCTGCCCATGCAAGCCACTCCCCAACCGGAGCAAATGACCGTTTCACCTGCACAAAAACCCCTGGTAACCATTGTGCACGCATCGGTTGGATCGGGCCACAAAGCCGCCGCCAACGCGATTGCACAAGCATTTGACCTTATCCGCGGCACCAAGGGAATCCCTAAGGATATTGAGATCGAAGTCCTAGATATCCTCGATTTTGGACGCATTAGGTTCGATGGTAATAAAACAGCAGCGTCGTTTACCGGCGCCACGCGTCCCATATATGACCTAACCTGGCGATATACGTTTACGGGACATCTGCTCTGGGGTGGCGGCACGGCATGGTCGCGAATTATGTTCCCCGCCTTCAACGATTATGTCCGCACCCGCAGGCCCATGGCCGTGGTTGCAACACACATTACGGCAGCCAATGTTGCTGTGGGCGCCCGCGTCATCACGGGTATCGATTACCCGGTCATCTGCGTACCAACAGACTATGAAGTCGAAGGCTTTTGGCCCCACAAGGACACCGACCTGTTCTGCGTAGCCAACGAATTTATGGCCGAGACACTTCGCCCCCGTAAGGTTCCCGAGACCAAAATCCGCATTACAGGCATCCCCATTCGCGCAGGGTTTGATACGGACTACAATCGCGAGGAAGAACTCGAGAAGTTCAATCTCCCCGTTGACAAGACCGTTGTGTTGGTGATGGCCGGCGCCAGTTTGCCTCAACCGTACGTTCGCTTTCGCGCGGAGATGGACCGCACACTCCCCTTCCTGCGCAGCTTCGAGGACATGCACTTTGTCTTTTTGCCGGGCAAGGATGAGGAATACGCCACCCGCCTCAAGACGCTCTTCGACGCCATGAAGCTCGAAAACGTCACGGTTCTGGACTACGTGGACGACATGGCGGCCCTCATGCACGGCTGCGACCTGGCAATCCTCAAATCGGGCGGACTCACCGTCACCGAGTGCCTGTGCGCGCATCTGCCGATGATCCTGCTGGGCAAATCATATGGTCAAGAAAAGGCCAACACCACCATGCTCACCGGAATGGGCGCCAGCATGCATGTCACCACCGCACGAGAACTCATCGTAACCCTGCGCCATCTGCACGATCATCCCGAATCACTCAAAGCCCTACTCATCAACGGCGAAGTACTACGCCGCCCCCACGCAGCCGAAGACATAGCCATCGCCACCATGGAGCTCGTAGGCAAACCCCAAAAGCGCAAACGAGCCTTCTGCCGCTTCTACTGGGGCGGAAAACCCGCGCATATCCGCTAGGCGATAGTCCGCTGCTCGGCGGGAGCCGCCCATATATCATTCCATGCTCAAACATTCTCGCTGCGCAGGGCGCACTAATCCCTCCCGTTCGGGGCTCACCCATATCATTCCATGCTCAAACATTCTCGCTTCGCTGCGCTCGCTGCGAAACTGCGCGTGGAACGATATGGGTGAGCCCCGAACGGGAGGCTTCTTGCTTGTAACAAAATTATTCTTACTGGTTAGTTGATACGACAAAGGAACAGTTCCTTTGTCGTATCAACTAACTGTTATTAGATTATTTGTTTCTACCTTCGCAGGCTCTAACTGGGGCGAACCCGGCGTAGCCGCTAGCAAGTAAACGTAGCTCACCCGTGGGAGACCCCTATATATCGTTCCACGCGCAGTTTCGCAGCGCAGCGAGAATGTTTGAGCATGGAATGATATATAGGGGCCTCCCACGGGTGAGCGGACATTACAATACGCCGCTAGAACCGAAACCGCCGGCTCCTCGGTCGGTTTTGTCTAGTTCTTCTACTTCTATGAGGTTGACCGTGGGGACTTCTTGGATGACGAGTTGGGCTATGCGGTCGCCTTTGTTGATTTGGATGTTGTTGGAGGGATCCAGGTTGATGAGGATAACCTTGAGTTCTCCTCGGTAGTGGGCGTCGATGAGGCCCGGCGTGTTAACTATAGACAGGCCCTGCTTGATGGCCAAGCCGCTGCGGGGCTGGACGAAGCCGGCGTAGCCATCGGGCAGGGCGATGGCCAGCCCAGTAGAGACCAGACGGCGTTCGAAGGGCTTCAAGACGCAGTCCTCGTTGGAGCGCAGATCCAAGCCGGCATCGGTGGGATGGGCGTATTTGGGAAGCTCGACGGTGGGGTCGAGACGCTTTATGTTGACGGTAATGTTGGACATGTGGAATCACCTTAGCTTGTCGAGCTCTTGAAGAAACTCATCGATGTCTTTGAAATCGCGGTAGACCGAGGCAAAGCGGATGTACGCCACCTTGTCGATCTTGGCCAAGCGCTTGAGCACCATGTCACCCAACTCATGGGACGTGACGGCCGTCAGCGTACGAGAACGCAGCTCGACCTCGATGTCATCGATAATCTCATTGAGCTTCTTAGTGTCGATATCACGCTTGATGGTGGCGCGCATCAAGCCGACGAGCAGCTTATTGCGATCGAACCGCTGCTTGGTTCCGTCCGACTTAATGACCTCAATTGGGTCTTCGCATCGCTCGAACGTTGTAAAGCGGTAGTTACACGAGCAACATTCGCGACGGCGCTTAATGGTGTTATTTGACTCCTGCATACGGGAATCAACGACGCGGGTATGTGCCTTGCCGCATTTGGGACAGCGCATGGTACCTCCTCTTAAACGATAACAAGGGTACCATGCGCAGCGCGATAATGATTACGAACGAGCAGGAACCTTAAGATGCGCACCGTCGGCGAGCGAACCATGCTCCAGATGATTGACGTTACGGATCATATCGGAAGTCTCTTGCGTGGAAAGGCCTTCGATAGGATATTCCTCGGCAAGCGACCAAAGAGAATCACCAGGCTGAACGCGAATGGTCTCGTAGGTAACGTTGGAAACGGACTCGGCATACGCGGCGTGACGAGCGCTAAAGACCGACGTAGCGAGGACAACGAAGAGCGTAAGCACAACGGCAACGGCGACAATCGTCGGAACCTTCAGGGCAACGCGGGCCGGCGCAACTACAGTCTGCTGATTGCGAGCAGGCTTTACGGTCAAAGGCTGAAAGCCGGAGCGGCCACCCTGAACAACAGTAAAAGTGGGTTCTGCAGGCGTCTCGAGCTTAAGGGCGAGGTTTCCCTGGACCATATTCGTTGCGTTCATCATGTTCTCCTCTCGCGTGTTTTGCTGAGAACAGTTTTATCAAGCCGCGCGGACAAAAATGTCTAGCGCGAGAACGAATGTTCGGTTATTATTATCTTCGAACAGTTGTTCCTGTCAAGCAAAATTCGAACATTTGTTTGACATGGGTAGAGAGGATGCCCTGATGGCTCGCAAAATTACCAAGCGTCAGCAGCAAATTTACGACTTCATCAAGGAATATCAGCAGGAGAAGGGTTATCCGCCCAGCGTGCGCGAGATGGCTTCTGCCGTGGGCCTTTCCTCCCCCAGCACCGTGCACGCCCATCTATCTGCCCTGGAGGCGCGCGGGCTACTCAAGCGCGATGCCACCAAACCGCGCGCCTTGGAACTCTTTAACGAGGACGGTTCCTCTGTCTCAATTTCTAAATCTGACGAGCCCACCGCACCTCGCGGAACGGTCTCGCTACCGCTCGTTGGTCGCGTTGCGGCTGGGATTCCCATTCTGGCCGAACAGAATATCGAAGACACTTTTACTATCCCGACCGAAATCGCCACCGATCAGGGTTCCTTTATCCTTGAAGTGCATGGGAGCTCAATGATCAATGTCGGCATCTTCAATGGCGATTACATCATCGTCCGTGAACAAAAGAGTGCCATGAACGGCGAAATTGTCGTGGCCATGATTGATGGTTCAGCGACCGTCAAGACGTTCTACAAGGAGCAGGGACGCGTACGCCTGCAGCCCGAGAATGACACCATGGAGCCTATCTATGCAACAAATCCCGTTATCTTGGGCAAAGTCGTCGGCTTGATGCGCCGGTTCTCGTAATGCAAAAACGCATCACCATCTTTGATACCGTCCGCGGGTTTACGATGATTTCAATGGCAGGTTTTCACGCTTGCTACGATCTCGCCTACCTGTACGACTGGGATATGCCCTGGTTTACCCAGACTGTCTTTTAAGACATCTGGCGCGCCAGCATCAGCTGGGTATTTTTGTTTATCGCGGGTTGGATGTGCACCCTTTCGCGCAACAATATCAAACGTTCCGCCAAATACGCCTTAGCAGCACTCGTCGTCTGGTTGGCAACAACACTTGTCTCAGTAGACGATTCAGTTAATTTTGGCATCATCTACTGCATGACCGCATGCACCGGCATCGTGGCGTTGACCGATCCCGTCCTTAAGAAGATATCGGCGAGATGGGGCATGTCCCTATGCCTTGTGTTGTTCGCCCTCACCTGGAGCATCCCCAAAACGATCTACCCTGTCCCCTACCTGGCGTGGCTGGGATTTCCGAGCCCTGGGTTTGTTTCAGGTGATTACTACCCCATCATCCCGTTTATCTTTATGTATCTTGCAGGATACTTCGCCGCACATATAGCGCGGGGAATCGATAAGACCGTCCCTAGCTGGGCCTACGCCAACCCCCTACCGGCGCTCGCCAGCCTTGGACGTCATGCACTCCCCTTTTATCTGCTGCACCAGCCAATCATACTGGGCATTTTGGAGCTCGCCTACTCGGTGCGATAACGCTCGAGCCGCGGTGCAATACGAGCCGGCAGTTTCGCCACAATACGAACGCCATCCTCAAGATATTCCTCGTGCAAAAGAGTCCCCTGCTCATGCACGAGTGTAATGAGCGCACCTTCACGATATGGAATGTCGGCTGAAAGCAGCACATCGGTGGCAGCCGCCTCGCGAGCAATACGGTCGACGAGATCGTCGAGTCCCTCGCCCGTCTGGGCCGAGAACAGCACGGCCTCGGGATAGCGACGACGGAAACTCAATCGATCAACGCTATCGAGAAGATCGATTTTATTGAACACCGTAAGCGTCAAACGCTCGCCGGCACCGATCTCGTCAAGAACGCGATCGACTGCCTCGAGCTGGCGCTCGTAGTCCTCGTCAGAGGCATCCACAACTTTAAGGATCAGATCGGCACCAAGAACCTCAGACAGCGTGGACTTAAAGGCATCAACGAGACCATGCGGTAGCTTTTGAATAAAGCCAACAGTATCGGTAATCGTCATGCCACGACCGCCGGGCAGGCGATACGAACGCGTCGTCGGGTCGAGCGTAGCAAACAGCTTGTCCTGCGAAAGCACCGTAGATCCGGTCAGACGATTGAGCAACGACGATTTACCCGCATTGGTATAACCGGCTAACGCGACGCGAAACGCCGGTGACTCAATGCGGCTCTTGGATTGAACATCGCGACGCTGTTCAACCTGCTTGAGCTCACGACGAAGCGCAGCGATCTTATTACGAATGAGGCGACGGTCGACCTCGAGCTGACTTTCGCCCTGACCAAAGCGTGAGCCGATGCCGCCGCGCGTCTGTTCCTTGGCGAGATGGCTCCACATGCCACGCAGACGAGGCAACAGATATTGAAGCTGTGCCAGCTGTACCTGTAGGCGTCCCTCACGCGTCTGAGCATGCAGGCCAAAAATATCCAAGATCAGTGCCGTACGATCGATAATCTTTACCGGCTCGCCCACGGCTTTCTCCAAATAGGATTGCTGCGAGGGCGTCAGGTCGTCGTCAAAAATAACGACATCGGCATCCATGCGATGCACCAGGCCGCACAGCTCTTCAACCTTACCGGAACCGATAAACGATTTAGGATACGGCTTTACCAAACGCTGTGACAAGCGTGCCACGCACTGGGCACCAGCCGTGTGGGTAAGACGCTCCAGCTCATCAAGCGAGCGATCGAGCGGCCATGCATTGTCGCGCCACTCAACACCAACTAATATGGCACGCTCGGGCTCGGGTGCCGTGGGAACAAGGGGGAAACGGGCCATTAGGCAGCCTCAATACGATGCAGGATGTCCTCAACGACCTCATCGATCGTAAACTCGTCCATATCAAACCACACGATACGGTCATCGCGCTTAAACCACGAAAGCTGACGTTTGGCATAGCGACGCGAACGCATCTTGATGAGTTCGCGAGCCTCATCCATAGAAATCACGCCATTGAAAGCATCAATGATCTCTTTATAGCCAATTGCCTGCATCGAAGTCAGGGCATCTCCCAGCCCCTGGTCCATAAGACCGCGAACCTCATCGACAAGACCCTGCTCAAACATCAGATCGACGCGCAGGTTAATGCGCTCGTAGAGCACCTCGCGATTACGCGTCAGACCAAACCATAGAGCATGATAATGCTCGCGCGGAACACTAAACTGACTTTTTTGCTGTGCATAGGAAATACCATCATCATGCATCTCGAGCGCACGAATCACACGGCGCACATTATGGGGATGAATAACAGCAGCCGATTCTGGGTCGCGCTCGGCAAGCAGGGCATGCAGCTCTTCCTCGCCAATACGCTCGGCAAGCTCCTGATAGCCCATACGACGATCGTCCTCAAGTTCACCCGAGGGAAAGTCCATCTCATCGAGGGCGGCCTTGAGATACAGCCCCGTACCTCCGCAAAAAACCGGCAGGCAACCCGAACCAAGGAGACGTTCAACATGCGCGCGAGCGTCAGCCTGATAAAGCGCAGCAGAATATGCCACACCCGGCTCTACAATGTCGACGAGACGCAGCGGCACCGTACACTCATCGGGCGCCATCTTTGCGGTACCGATGTCCATGCCGTGATAGATTTGCATCGCATCGCACGACAGCACTTCGGACGAAAGACGAGCTGCCAAACGGTCGGCAACATCACTCTTACCAACCGCCGTCGGACCGACGATCGCAACGGCGGAAAGTCCTGCCCTGGGAGAAACCATTAGCGCGGCTCGCCCACAACGGAGCCGGACAAATACCAGGTCTTGGCAACGTCAACGTCAACATCAACGATCTTGCCAACAAGCTGATCGATGCTGTAACCCTCGGGGATAGGCGCATGCACGGTCTGATTCTTGGGACTCTTGCCCAGCAGGACCGCGTCGTTCTTTTTACTCGTTCCCTCAATGAGCGCCGGCACCACAGTATGAAGCTCACCCTGGTTATACTCGTGTGCCGTAGTCTCGATAACCTTAACCAGGCGGTTGAAACGCTCGAGAATAACCTCATGCGGCGTAGGATCGTCAATCTCTGCGGCCGGGGTACCGGCGCGCTTGGAATAGATGAAGGTATAGGCCTGAGCATAGCGGACCGTCTCGGCAAGTGAGAGCGTCTGCTCAAAGTCCTCTTCAGTCTCGCCCGGGAAGCCAACGATAATATCGGTCGAGAGCGCGATATCGGGCATGCGGTTGCGAATGCGATCGACCAGGCCCAGATAGTCCTCGCGTGTATAACGGCGATTCATCTCTTTGAGGATACGCGTGGAGCCCGACTGAACGGCCAAGTGAAGCTGCGGCATGACGGCGGGCGTCTCGGCCATGGCGTCGATGGTCTCGGGCAGCAGATCCTTAGGATGAGAAGAGGTAAAGAAGATGCGCTCCACACCCGTATCACCCACGGCACGCAGCAGATCGGCAAAACGCGGCTTGCCAAACAGATCGCGACCATATGAGTTAACGTTTTGGCCCAGCAGCGTAATCTCGCGCACGCCCTGGCGCACCAAACCGGTCACCTCGTCGACAATTTCCTCGAAGGGGCGGCTCTTTTCGCGACCGCGCACGTACGGCACGATGCAATAGGTACAGAAATTATTGCAGCCCGTCATAATGGGCACCCAGGCGTGATACTGGGTCTCGCGATGCCACGGCATGCTCATGGCATCCGTATCCTCATGCTCATTGGTGCGGATATGACGCTTGCCATCAAGGAACGCCTCGGCAATGAGCTCTGCCACATGTGCGATGGAATGCGTACCAAAGATGACATTGACGTTATCGACGTTGGTGAGCAGGCCCTCGCCATCGCGCTGCGCGATGCAACCACCAACGGCAACCACACGCTTGCCCGAAGGCGAAGGCGGCAGGCTTTTACAGGAATTGCACTGGCCGTACAGGCGAGTATCGGCGGCCTCGCGCACGCAGCATGTCATGAAGACAACAATATCGGCATGCTCGGGATCGAGCGCCATGAGGCAACCATACGAATCGAGCAGACCGCTCACGCGCTCGGAGTCGTGCTGATTCATCTGGCAGCCAAAGGTGCGGATAAAGTAGGTTTTACCGGCAAGAATATCGCGTACGGAACGCTGGTCCATGTGCATAAGTCCTAACGATGGAGAGGGGGGGGCGAATCGAGGCAAGCAGAAGCTATGCCACAGGCTTAACATCATCCATGACGACGTTATCCATAGCAGCTCGATTGATCTGGTGAACGTAGATAGAAAGGCGAATGGCCGTGCGCGACTCCCCGTTAATGAGGATGTCGGAGAACACGGGCGCGCAGGAAATATCAAAACCGGTTGGAATCAAAAAACCGCGCGCGATAGCCACGGCCTTAATGGCCTGGTTGACAGCACCAGCGCCGACACACTGGATGTTGACGGGTACACCATCCTTGACCATGCCGGCGATGGCGCCGGCAACGGACGCGGGCGATGATTTGCTTGATACCTTCAGGCAATCCATGAAGAAACTCCTGCGTTTAAAAGTACGTTTTAACTGCAATAACTGTATCGTACCGAGTGGACTCGGTAAAGGCACTATTCCTCTTTGGCAAGATCGAAGGTCACAGTGATTCGATCACGCGAAACACGAATCTTTGGGTCGCCACAAAGGTTGAGATAGTACCGGGCGGCAAGATCATTAAAGTCACGCTCCACAGCACGCGAAAACTGTGCCATGTCATCCTTGGCAATACGTAGCCCGCGACGATCCTTCGCAAGATCGACAGGAGCCGGCGCATGCGAGGACGAATCACGCTCGCGCAGCAGACGCGCGGTCACACCGCGAACGGGCTTAATCTGCCCTGCCAAAATGCGATGAGCAGTGCGCTCGGACATCTCAAGACCCAAACCCGAACAGATACGGATAAAGTCCTCGGCATCAGAGGCAAGGCCTAAACGATCGACAACCGGAAGCTCACTCTCGTCATCAATGAACAGGAGACGCGACGTATCGAGCCGACTTGACGCCTGAGCATAAAGGGTCGCGGCAATCTCAGACGGAGAACCAAGATAGACATCGCAACCACACAACTCCTCGAGCGCAAACTCACAAGCAGCGCGAATAATATTATGCGGGCCGCGAGCACAGACATAACGTCCGTCCTCATCCCTGACGGCCTGGGGCCAGCTGGACTGATCGGCACGCTCACTGAGGCGGTCGGCCGCAACGCTCACCTTAAAGGCCGAGCCAAGGTCGACACCAGACGTGACCACACGGGCCTCGTCAGTGTTCTGCTTGATCGAAAACAATGCCATGCCACGACCGTGAACGCCCCAACGGTCCATCTTCATGCTCTCGAGCTTGGAGGTAACGCGGGCATCGAAGATTCGCTCTTGCATATCCTGTGGAACGCCCGAACCGTTATCCAGAAAGACAAGCGTGCGGACGCCATCTTCCTTGGTCGTGGCGAGATAGACCTTGTCGGCACCAGCATCGCGAGCATTACGGAGCATTTCGATGACGATATCCTCGACATGCTGAATGTCGTGCTTTGCCTGGCGCCGCTCGGCCTCCGAAACGCGGAGGCGGACATACCCCTCGCCAAGGTTCTCCTCGACGCGAAGGTTGCCCTCCCCCGACATCGACGCGATAAATGAGATGAGCTCGTTCGCGTCGCTCATGTTATTTAGCGATATCGACAGCGCGGCTCTCGCGAATCACGACGACGCGCACCTGACCGGGATACTCCATCTCTTCCTCGATCTGATGGGCGATATCGTGAGCCAGGACCGTGGACTGGGCATCGGAGATCTTGTCCGGCTGAACCATGACGTGTACCTCGCGACCAGCCTGCATGGCATAGGTACGCTCGACGCCTTCATGGGAGTTGGCGATCTCCTCGAGCTTCTCGAGACGCTTGATGTAGTTCTCGGCAGACTCGCGACGGGCACCGGGGCGAGAAGCAGAGACAGCATCAGCGGCCTGTACCAGGACATCGAGCACCGTGTTAGGGTCGACATCGGCATGGTGAGCCTCGATAGCATGAACGATAACGGGCTTCTCGCCATAACGGCGGGCAAGCTCGGCGCCGATGACGGCATGCGGACCCTCGACGTCGTGGTCAATTGCCTTGCCCAGGTCGTGCAGCAGGCCGGCGCGCTTGGCGGTCACAACGTCCAGGCCAAGCTCGGAAGCCATCACGCCGCACAGGTCAGAGACTTCGAGGGAGTGCTGAAGCACGTTCTGACCAAACGAGGTACGGTAGCGCAGGGCACCAAGGGTCTTGACGATCTCGGGGTGCAGGTCGTGAATGCCGGTATCGAAGGCAGCCTGCTCGCCAGCCTCGCGCACGCGCTGCTGAACCAGGTCGGCAGCCTTGTGATACATCTCCTCGATGCGGGCGGGGTGAATGCGGCCGTCGGCGATGAGGTTCTCGAGGGCAACACGGGCGGTCTCACGACGGACCGGGTCGAAGCTCGAAAGAACGACGGTCTCGGGCGTGTCGTCAATCACGAGGTTGACGCCGGAAACCTGCTCGAAGGTCCGGATGTTGCGACCCTCGCGACCGATGATACGGCCCTTGAGGTCATCAGAGGGAATGTGCACGGAGGTAACGGTGACCTCGGCTGTGTGGTCGGCAGCGCAGCGCTGAATCGCCAGGGACAGAATCTCCTGGGCGGTCTTGTGGCACTCGGCGCGAACCTGCTGCTCGGACTCGCGAATGATCGTGGCGGCCTCGTGGGTGACCTCGCCGCGAACCTTATCGAGGAGCTCCTTGTGGGCATCCTCGCGGGTCAGGTCGGCGATACGCTCGAGCTCGGAGGTCTGCTTGGCGCAGAGCTCCTCAAGCTCGCGGGAGCGTTTCTCGACCTGACCGGCCTGGCTGGACAGCTGGTGCTCACGCTTGTCGAGAGCGTCGTTTCGGCGATCGAGGGACTCCTCGCGCTGCATCACACGGTTCTCGAGCGTACGAATCTCGCTCTTACGCTGCTTGTCCTCGGCCTCGGCGGCCTGCTTGTTCTTGATTATCTCCTCTTTAGCCTCGAGCAGAGCCTCTTTTTTGAGGGTCTCGGCCTGACGCTTAGCATCACCGATCAGGGACTCAGCCTGCGCGTGTGCCGACTGAATCTTTTCGTCGGCCTCGTGAAGACTACCCTGCTTGGCGGTGCGCATGTAGGCAATGGCGGCGATGGCACCCAAAACGATGCCAACGAGCGCTGCGATGATAGGCATGCTCACTCCTTTTTATGGATTCGTTACACAACAAAGCGAACCGTCCTTACGAACGGCTCGCGACATTTGAGTAATATGGGCGCAGCTTATGCGGGTCGGATACAGATAAACATATAAACAAACTCATCACAGATGAGCACATATCACAAAGCAAATGACAGTGTTTATCGTACGTTGAACCACAACAACTGTCAAATAAATGGCCCCGGCACGGCGGCTAAAACGCGGTGAACGGCAGGGCCACAAAGCGCATACGCCTAAACCGCACATTTCTCGCGTTCGGCATCGAGACGTGCCTTAACGGCATCGGCGGCGATGTGATACGAGAAGCCCTTGCCCATCAAAAACCGAACCAGTTTTTCGAATCCGCGCGTCTCTGGAACACGCCGCTTGGCGAGCAGGGCTGACGCACGCGCCAAATCGTCTTCGACGGCAAAATAATCCTCGGGATAACCGGGAATGTCATCGAGCACGACATGACGGCGCTTGAGCTCGGTCTCGATTTTGCGCTGTCCCCAACCGCGCCGCTTGCGCTCCTCGATAAAGTACGAGCAAAAGCGGTTCTCGTCTAAAAAGTGATACTCTGTGGCGCGCTCGACGGCGAAATCGATCGCGAGCTGGTGAAAGCCGTAGCGAGCCAGCTTGTCACGGACCTCACCCGTCGCATGGTCGCGGCGCGATAGCATCTCGGTCACCATGGTAAGTGCACATTTACCCTCGATGAGCTGCACCGCCTCACGAAAGTTGTCCCAATCACAGGGAAGATCGGGGCGGTTTTTGACATACAGCCGCGCGACCCGCACGGGAATCCAAATGGACCGCTCAAAACCGCCCTCAAGCTCACAATCGATATGTGCGCAAGGCTTTTTGGACGCATACCCGCTCGAGAACGAGGAAGCCGCCTTCTTATCGGGAAAGAAGGCCGTGGCCTCGGTCACCGTATACGACATGAGCGTAACCGCTACTCGTCGTCATCATCGAGCATGGCGGAACCATCGATGGCGTAAAGCTCGTCAAACTCCTCAGGCGCAGGCTGATCGGTCAGCTCGACCTCGGACGGAGCATCGTCATCAAACTCAAGTCCGCAGGCAAGGCGGACCTTATGCTCAATCTCGTCGGCGCAATCGGGGTGTTCGCGCAGGAAAGCCTTGGCGGCCTCTCGACCGTTGCCAAGCTTGTCCTCGCCATAGGCAAACCAGGAGCCCATCTTCTTGCAGATGCCGCACTCGACAGCCATGTCCAGAATTGAGCCCTCCTTAGAGATGCCCGTACCGTACATGATGTCGAACTCAGCAGAACGGAACGGAGCTGCCACCTTGTTCTTAACGACCTTGGCGCGCACGCGGTTACCGATAACCTCGTCCTTAAGCTTAATGCTGTCGATACGGCGAATGTCGATACGCACCGAAGAGAAGAACTTAAGGGCGCGGCCGCCCGTCGTAGTCTCGGGGTTGCCGAACATGACGCCGATCTTCTCACGCAGCTGGTTAATGAAGATGCACGTCGTGTTGGACTTGGACAGCGAGCCGGCGAGCTTGCGGAGCGCCTGACTCATTAGGCGAGCCTGAAGACCGACCGTAGTATCGCCGATTTCTCCCTCGATCTCGGCACGCGGGGTCAGCGCGGCGACGGAGTCGACGACGATGGCATCGATGGCGCCGGAACGCACGAGCATGTCAACAATCTCAAGCGCCTGCTCGCCCGTATCGGGCTGGGAAATGAGCACCTCGTCGATATCCACGCCGATGCGCGCGGCATACGTGGGATCAAGCGCGTGCTCGGCATCGATAAATGCCACAACGCCACCCATTGCCTGGGCCTCGGCCAGGATCTCGAGCGAAAGCGTCGTCTTACCGGAGGACTCAGGACCGTAAATCTCGACGATACGGCCGCGCGGCACGCCGCCGATACCCAGCGCGGCATCGAGGGCCAGGGCGCCCGTGGGAATGGCCTCGACCTCGAGCTCGGGACCACCGTCGCCGTACCTCATGATGGAACCCTGGCCGAATTTCTTCTCGATCTCGGCCTTGGTGGTGGCGATCATCTCATCGCGCTCTTTACCCGTCGTGCGAGCATGAACGGTACGTACGGGACCTGAATTCTTGGCCATGAATAGCCCTCCTCTTAACAACCTGCATCGATAATAAACGAACGGCTGTTCGTGGTCAACCGTTCAGGCCAATCATATGCAGGCGGTCTTTCCAAAACCCAACCAAACGCCGACCAAACACTGACCAAATGCTTGACCACAAAGGACCAAATATGAACAAGGCAGGCAAAAATACATCTACAACCAGCACAAACGCCAAATGAGCCTAAGGTCCCTATCTCCACAATTAAGGGGCTCGGAGGCCCCTTAAAACACGTCTATTCCATAGAGTTGAGCACAAGGGCAATGCGACCCAATGCCTCCGTGACCGCATGGGCACGAACACACGAACGGTCGCCCTCATAGTGGCAGCGCACAGAGTCCACGACCGGCACGCCCCCATCGGCGGAACGATGCGCCCAGCCAATATAGAAAGTGCCCGCCGGATCGTCCTCAGTGCCACCGCCGGGGCCGGCATAACCCGTTGCGCTCACTGCAATATCGCTCTGGTACAGCTCCAGCGAACCCACCGCCATCTCGCGCGCGGTCTGATGCGACACCGCGGTATAGCGGTCGAGCGTCTCCTGCTCAACACCAAGAACACGATGCTTAATCTCATCGCAATAGGTCACCGCACCGCCACGCAGCACCGCCGAGGCGCCCGGGATATCGGCAATCGTCGAGGCGATCATACCCGCCGTCAGCGACTCAGCCGTCGAAACCGTCACGCCCCGAGCGCTCGCGCGCTCGACAATATCACGCGCCAGCTCCTCGTTATGTGCGGAAATCTGCTCAAAAGAGTCCGTCATACCCACTAGGACCTAGACCGAAAAGACGATCTTGCGGCAGTTCCAGAAGTACTGGGCGCCCGAGATAACGGTCAGGACAACGGCAACGGCGTACAGGAAGCGCGACACCGAGTAGATGCCGAGCGTCAGCGCCACCGGGCCAAGGTGCAAGCCGGCCATAGCAAAAACGCACAGGTAACCGCAAATGGAGACCATCGTGGTTGCCGTCTTGTACTTGCCGAGCTTATCGGCCGCAACGACCACACCGGCCGCACTCGCGACCATGCGAAGGGCGCTCACCAGCAGCTCGCGGAACAGGATAATGAACACGGACCACACGGTCACCATACCAAAATCCAAGAACAGCAGCAGGGCCGAGAACACGAGCAGCTTATCGGCGATGGGGTCCAAGAATTTACCGAAGTCGGTGATCTCGTTGCGCGAACGCGCCAGATAACCGTCGACCTTATCGGTGCACGACAGGATCACATACAGAATGAAGGCAGCGGCGGCGAGCGGGCCGTCGAAGGTGCTCCAATCCGTACCGGCAACACTCGTGTGAGAAAGCGCCGACACGATCATGAACACCGGGATAAAGACGATGCGAACGCACGTCACGATGTTGGCGGGCGTCCAGACACTCGTCAGTTCCTTATTGCTCTCGTTAGCCACGACGCTCTCCTACTCCACAACATGACCGATAAGCTCATAGCAGAAGCTATCGGTAAACTCGACGGTCAGAATATCGCCCACGGACGCCTCGCTGGCGTCCAGATGCACCGCGCCATCGGAATCGGGCGCCTGGAACCAGGCATGGCCGATCAGCTCGGCGCCATCCTCGGTCTCTTCGATACCGTCGACGATCACCTGGGCGCGCTCGCCCACATGTGCGGCGGTGGCGGCAAAACCGAGCGACTCGGCCAGGTCCATGGCCTCCTGGGCGCGCTCGAGCTTGACCTCTTCGTCGACCTGGCCCTCCATCTTAGCGGCCAGGCTGCCCTCCTCCTGCGAGTAGGCAAAGACGCTCGTGTAGTCAAAGCCGACGGTGTCCATAAAGTCGATAAGGTCGCGGAACTCGTCGTCGGTCTCGGTCGGGAAGCCGACCATGGCCGTGGAACGGATCACGATGCCGGGGATACGCTCACGCAGATCGCGGAACAGGTCCTCGAGCTCCTGGCGCGAACCAGAACGGCGCATAGCCTTAAGGATGCGCGCGTCGCAGTGCTGCACGGGGATATCGATATAGGGCAGCACCTCGGGCGTATCGCGAATCGTCTCGATGAGTTCGTCAGTCATGCCCTCGGGCTGCAGATAGAGCACGCGGACCCAGACGTTGTGCGGGCGCACGGCCTCGGCGACGGCACGCAGCAGCTGCGCCAGATTGCGCGGCGAGCCATCGGCGACGTCCTCGTCGGCAAAGTCGGTACCCCAGATGCCCGTGTCCTGGCCGATCAGCACGATCTCGCGCACACCGCCGGAAACCAGGTCGCGCACCTCGGAGATGATGCTCTCGGCATTGCGCGAATGATAGCGGCCGCGGATGTAGGGAATCATGCAGAAGCTGCAGAAGCGGTTGCAGCCATCGGAAATCTTGACGTAAGCGACAGCACCCTCGACGGTACGTTTGACCTGCGGGATATAGGCTGCAATCTCACGCTCGACACCCAGCACGCCATCGATGACCGCCACGATGCCATCTTCCTCGTCGGCCTTCACAAAGGCAGCGACCTCGGGCAGCTCGTCAGGCAGGTCATCGCCATAGCGCGACGGCACGCAGCCGCACATGACGATGGGACAAGAACGAACGCCGTCCTGAACCTCGTTGGCGAGCTCGAGCGTGGTCTCGATGCTCTCGGACGTTGCGGAGGCGAGGAACGAGCAAGTATTGACGATGGCGATATCGGCATCCTGCGGGTCGAATGCCTCCTCGTAGCCCGCGGCGGTCAAAAGAGAACGCATGCGGTCGGTGTCAACCTCGTTCTTAGCGCACCCGAGGGTGATGTAGAGCACGGAGCCCAACGGTGTATCCATGTTGGAGAGCGGTCCTTTCGATTGATATTAGCGGTAGTTGGTGAACTGCAGCGGCTGGCCGTAGTCCTGGTCGCGCAGGAACTGAATCACGGTCTGCAACGCGTCCTTCGAAGCAGAGGAAACACGCAGTTTGTCGGCCTCGATGGTCACCTTGACCTTGAGCTTTTGATCCTTGATGTCCTTGTTGATCTTCTTGGCGGTCGCCTGGTCGATACCCTCGACGATATGGCCGAGCACGCGCACGGTGCCACCCGATGCCGCCTGCGGAGCATCCCACGAGACAGCCTTGAGGTCGATGCCGCGCTTGATGAGCTTGGAGCTCAGCACGTCAACAATCTGTTTGGAGACAAAGTCGGCCGGGGCGTTGATCGTAAAGAGCTTGTCGCCCTTCGAAAGCTCGATCGTGGCGCCGGAATCCTTAAGGTCATAGCGCTGGGAAATCTCGCGCGTGGTCTGCTGGAAGGCGTTGTCGACCTCTTGCATGTTGACCTCGGACACGACGTCGAAGCTGGAATCTTTAGCCATGATGTTTCCTTTCGCGTACGAGCGGCCTAGTAGCTATCGTACGAATTGTCGGTAGAATCGGTGGGTGTCTGACCGTCAGTTGCGGTATCGGCGCCATCCGTGGACTGGGCATCGGTGCCGTCGGTGGCATCGGTACCATCGGTGGTGTCGGTACCATCAGAACTTTCACCATTCTCGGAATCAGACGTCTCCTTCTTGGGAACGGTGATCGTCACACGCGCCACGCCCGAGGTCTTGGTATCGTAACGAACCTTTTCACCGTTCTTGGTAACGGTGACATCGGAAGGCTTGGACGTGGTGATCTCGATCGAAGACTCGGGCGTGTACTCCTGCTCAAAGGGGCCAGTCGCCTGGGCGCCATAGACCGACTTGCCGTCAACCTTGACCTCAATCCACGCGGTCTTTCCCTTGGCAACGGAGACTTTGACCTTCGTGACCTCGTTCTCTTCCTTCTTGGCCGTCGTCTTGGTAGCGTCCGAATCAGTCGACTCATCCGTCGCCTCATCGGTGTCATCGTCCTCGTCGACCGTTTCGGTCTTCTTAGAAGACTTCTTGGTCGTCATCTTGGTAGCAGTGGGCGTCTCGGGCGTGTTCTCGGGCGCCGAAGATGCGCAGCCACGTAGAAGCACCACGATGAGCACAATCAACAGCAGCACAACGGCACCGATGCCGGCGTAGACGATACGCGGATCGAGCCCGTTGTTTTGAGGAGTACGTGATCCGCCGCGTCCACGACCGGAACTGCTGCGGCCGCTTCCCTGAGGCATACGACCGCGATTGCTATCGGAACGGCCGCGATAGCCGCCCTGGCCCTGAAGGCTGCGCTGACCCGAGCGGGGCGCAAGTTCACCGCGGCCTTGATAGCCACGCTGGACCGAACGCGGAGCCGAAGAGCGCTGGCCATACGGCTGTGATTGAGAGCGAAGACGCGGCGTCACCTGCGTGGTATCGGCATCCGAATAGCCACCGCGAGAGCGTCCCATAGAGGCACCACGGTAACCGCGATCGGAATAGCCGCCGTCGCCGTAGCCGGCACGAGGGTCACGCGCCACGCCGCGGGCAGCGGGAAGTGCACGGTCCTCGGGCATCGGCGTACTGCGGAACCGGTCACGCTGTGAGCGAATCTCCTCGCCCGAACCCGTCTCAGTAATATAACCGGCCTGCTGAGGACGCTGTCCATAGCGGGTTGAACGACCGCCCTGAACCATCAGGAAGCGCCCGTTATCGACCGAGGAACGCGAATTGACGTAGCCGGCGGCGTCCTGAAAACGACCGCCCTGCTGCGACGTCTCGCGTTCGTATGCCATCAGGTCGTCAAAGTAGGCATTGACGACCTCGCGCGGATTGAGGCCCAAAAAGCGAGCATAGCTCGAAATCATGCCCTGCGCATAGCCGCGCGGCGGCATCGAAGCAAAGTTACCGGTCTCGAAAAACTCGATGATCTGCGGCCTGATTTTGATGGTGTTGGCGACCTGCTGAATGGAAAGGCCCATCCGGCGACGCTGCTCGAGCAGCATGTCACCAAAGCGTGCAGCCATCAGAATCCTCCAAACTCACGATCTTCACGTGCCATCTCGGCGTCGACAGATTCCAGCGCGGCAAGCCCCTCCTCGTCCAACAGGACCTCACGCGGCTTGGAACCGTCGGGCGGGCCGACGACACCCTTTTCTTCCAGCATGTCCATAATACGCCCGGCACGCGCATAGCCAACCTTCAGACGACGTTGCAGGCCAGATGTGGAGCCAAGCTGCGATTCCACCACAATATGGGCGGCTTCCCAAATGAGCGGATCATCGTCTTGCGGCTCGGCTACTCCGGTGCGGACAATACCGCCGCCACCCGCCATGGACATGGAAGCGGGCGCCACGGCAGACAGAATCTCCTCGTGGTAGTCGGGCTCGCTCTGCGACTTGACGAACTCGACAATCTCGTTGATTTCGTCATCCGAGACAAAGCAGCCCTGGATACGGCGAGGCTTGCCCCAGTCGACCTTGGAGAACAGCATGTCGCCCAAACCGGTGAGCTTTTCGGCACCCATCTGGTCAATAATGACGCGCGAGTCGATGCCCGTGGCGACGTTAAAGGCGATGCGGTTGGTGATGTTGGCCTTGATGAGGCCCGTCACCACGTTGGAGCTGGGGCGCTGCGTAGCCACGATAAGGTGTATACCGGCGGCACGGCCCAGCTGGGCGATACGAACGATCGAGGCCTCGACATCCTTGCCGGCGACCATCATCAGGTCCGAAAGCTCGTCGATGATAATGACCAGATAGGGCATCTTTTGGGGCGGGTTGTCGTAATGCTCAAACTCGCCGGCGGCCTGCTTTTCGTTGTAGGTCGAGATCTTACGCACGTTGAGACGCTCGAAGACCTTCAGGCGACGCTCCATCTCGGACACGGCCCATTGCAGAGCGCTCGCGGCCTGCTTGGGCTCGGTCACCACGGGCACATAGAGATGCGGCAAACCGTTATAGCCCGCAAGCTCGACGCGCTTGGGGTCGACCATGATCAGGCGAACGTCCTCGGGAAGGGCTCGCATGAGCAGGGTCGTGATGATGGAATTGATCATCACCGACTTACCAGAACCGGTCGTGCCGGCGATCAGCAGGTGGGGCATCTTGGCGAGGTCAGCGACGACCGGCGTGCCCTCGGCATCTCGACCGATGGCCAGCTCGAGCGGACCGCCCTTCACATAGGGAAGCACGTCGCCCAGGTTGACGTTCTGGCGCTTGCGATTGGGAATCTCGATACCCACAAGCGAGGTACCGGGGATCGGGGCAAAGATGCGCACCGACTGAGCAGCGAGCGAAAGCGCGATATCGTCCTCGAGGCTCGAAATCTTGCTCACGCGCTCGCCCTCGCCAGGTTGCAGCTTAAAGGTCGTCACCGTGGGGCCGGCGATCCAGCCGACCACGCGGGCACTGCGGCCAAACTCAAGCAAGGTGGATTGCAGTGACTCGGCAGTCTGTTCCAGCTCCTTGTCAGATGACGCGGAGGACGCCGACTGCGGGTTGGCGTGCAGGATCTCGAGCGGCGGAAGCTTGAGGCCGTCCTCTTCTTCGCCCTCGTTATCCGCGGGGGCATTGACCGCTCCCCCATCGCTAGGAGTAGGCGCCTCGGCAGCGCCCGCGACAGCCGTATCGGCAACCTTGGGATGCTTCAAGAAGTCGGGGATCTGAGGTGCTGCCGAAACAGGATTCACGGCAAACGGCGGCTCGGACTCGTCGATCTTATCGGGGTCGTCTTCCATCGAAAGCTGGCCGGTTACCTGTTCGCGCTTAGCATGGCGACGCGGCAGCAAAGTTGTCTTTGCGGTCTCAATCGGAGCCTCGTCGTCCTCGTCATCGCCCTCGGTAAGCTCAATCTCGCTATCGGACCAAGACGGGTCGGGCTCGCTTGTATTCAACTTGGGCGTGGCCTTGCCCTTCTTGACATGACGGCGCGGCAGCAGCGTCGTCTTAGCGCGCTCGGCCTCCACGGCATCGGATACGTCGACAAACGGATCCTCGTCCTCGTCGTCATCGTCCAAAACCGGGTCCACATCGTTGCCCATGACCGTGGTCACGGCAGCATCGGAGCCCTTTTGACGAAGAATGCTCAGGTGCGGACGGGCAACGCCGGGCACCGACAGGGCTTCGTCGTCACCCCACGGGCTCGCGTTAACATCGGCACGACGGCGCTCGGCAAAATCGGCCGCGCGGTCGCGAGCAGAGCGCAGCACGCCACCCACCGAAAAGCCGATGATGACAAAACCAACGACGGCCAGACCCAACAGGACCACCATCGCGATAGGCTTACCCAGGGCATTCTGCAGCGCACTCGCAATAAACGCACCGATGTAGCCACCCGAGGCGGACAGATTTTGCGGCGTGAACATAAGGTCACACGAGTCGCTCGTACCCGGCACCATCAGCGAAAGAATGGAGACAACGGTGATAAAGACCACGGCTCCGCCCGCGACCGAGCGCACGTTGAGCGGCGAGTCCTCGCCTAAAAAGAGCGTGGCGGCAAACAGCAAAATGACGATCGGCAGCACGTAGGCGCCCAGACCAAAGCCCAAGTGGTAGAAACCGGCAACCGCAGCCGTAACGGGCGCAGTCGCCGGCGAAATCACGGCAATAAAGGACGCAATCGCCAAAACGGCAATGACCACGCCGGCGATATCGCGGTTGGCCGAGGGCTCGACCAAGGGCTCGAAATCATCGAACTCGGACTCGTGGCCCTTATTGGCACGCAGATGGGAACCGGCACCCTTAGCAGATGCCGGTTGGTTATTGGCCTTATTGCCTTTGGCGTTTTGTGCAGATCCGCGCGCCAAACTAAACCTCCATGACGACCGGGATGATCATCGGACGGGTGCGAGTACGGCTCCAGATAAAGTTAGAGAGCGAATCGCGCACGGCCTTGCGAATGGCATCGGAACCGCTGCTCGTAAAGCTGAACTTGCCCTTCTCGATCGTCTTCATAATGGACGCGGAGGCATCCTCGGAGAACTGGTCGTCGATGGCAAACGAGACGCCGCGGCCCGAGAACTCGATGGCCTCGATCTTCTTGTGCTTGAGCGAGACGATGGCAACAGCGGTAACCATACCGTCGTTGGCGAGCTTCTGACGATCACGCAGGACGATGGGGTCGGTATCGCCGATGCGCAGGCCGTCGACGTAAACGACGCCGGACTCGACGGGCGTACCGCGCTTAACGATACCGCCGCGCATCTCGAGCGTGTCGCCGTTGTCGAGGATAAAGATATGATCGTCCTTGAGACCCATCTTGCGGGCCAGCTGGGCATGGGCGCGCAGATGCACGGCTTCACCGTGAACCGGCATAAAGTACGTGGGCTTGGCCATGGCCATCAGGAGCTTGAGCTCCTCCTGGCTACCGTGACCGGAAACGTGAACGAGGGCGCGGTTCTTATCCCACACGTCGCAGCCGAGCTTGGCCAGGCTGTTGACGACCTGCTGGACGGCTTTCTCATTGCCGGGAACAGGAGTTGCCGAGAGGATAACGGTATCGCCCTCGTGGATGGAGAGCGTCTTGTGCTCGCCATTGGCCATGCGGGACAGGGCCGACAGCGGCTCGCCCTGCGAACCGGTGCACATGACAACAATCTTGTCGTCAGGCAGGTTATCAATGTCAAAGGCATCGATGATATCGGCGTCGTCGATGTTGAGGTAGCCAAGCTCGCGCGCCACGCGGGTGTTAGTGAGCATGGAGCGACCGGTCACAACGACCTTACGGCCGCACTTGCGGGCGGCATCGCAGATCTGCTGCAAACGATGGATGTGGCTCGAGAACGACGCAACGAACACGCGACCCGGCGCGTTCTTGATGGCGTGCAGCAGGTTGGGACCAACCTCGGCCTCGGACTTGGTAAAGCCGGGAACCGTGGCGTTGGTGGAGTCAGAAAGCAGCAGGTCGATACCCTGCTTGGCAAAGCGGCTGATAGCGGCATAGTCGGGCGTGACGCCGTCGATGGGCGTCTGGTCGAGCTTAAAGTCGCCGGTGTGCATAACGGTACCCTGGTTGGTGCGGATGAACACGCCCAGAGCGCCGGGAATGGAGTGCGTCATCGAGAAGAAGTCGAGCGAGATGCCGCCGAGGTTGACATGGCTGCCGCCCTTGACCTCGCGGAACTTGGGTGCGCGGATGCGGAACTCAGAAAGCTTGCCTTCGATAAAGCCAAGCGTCAGCTTGCTCGAGAAGATGGGCACCTTGTTGTTGAGGTCCTGCAGCAGATACGGAAGCGAACCGGTGTGGTCCTCGTGGCCGTGGGTGACGACGATACCGCGGAGCTTCTCCTCGTTCTCCAGAACATAGGTGTAGTCGGGAAGCACCAGGTCAATACCGGGCTGGGAATCGTCGGGGAACATGAGGCCAGCGTCAACGAGCACCATGTCGTCGCCGCATTCGAAGACCGTCATGTTCTTGCCGATGCCGTCAAGGCCGCCGAGCGGAATGATCTTCAAGGGAGATGATTTTTTAGCTGCCATAGGTTAGTGTGGTTTCCTTTCTTCGAAACGGGTCTGGAACAACCGACGGGGCGCTTCTGGCAAACCGACCGCCGGGAACGTACAAACATGCATCGCAGAGTCGAAGCAATAACCACAGTATGATACCCATTTGCACAACAACAGACCACCCATGCATCAAAGCCCCATCTGAACCTGTGCATCCCGCCGGTCAGGGCTCAGCGGCCCCGGCACGGGCTAAGTTTCCTGCTCTACAGTCCTGCTCACGACGGAGGCCACATTAAGTGGCCTCCTGTTCGTGCGGAACT
>URKU01000009.1 GCA_900548515.1 uncultured Collinsella sp.
AGCTCATCGAGCATATCGACAACCGTCTCGAGCAGAGGACCAGCATCCCCAGAAATCCGCCCCGTATCAGCAGCAAGTCCCACAGCCTCATCAAACGAAAGCAGCTCAAACGAGAACGGCACAGAATACGACCCAGAACGCTTAGCCATAACCCAAAGTCCCCTCAACATAAAAAGAGGCCCGAATCAACAACGAGCCCCTTCCATTCAAAATATCAGCCAAACACCGCTTTGCAGCGAGAACAAGGCCACAACCAAGTGGCCCTAACCCACCAGTTACAAACAACCACGTAACCGCCATGGGAGCGGTTTGGGGCTTTGCTCGATACAAGTTCCGCACGAGCCGAAGGCCACTTAATGTGGCCTTCGTGCGAGCAGGACTGTCCGCAGTAGCGAGCAATGCCCCAAACCGCGTCCCCCAGTAACGCTTACGAGAAGTCAGCAACCTGAGCAGTCAGCGCCGCCAGGATCTCCTTGAGCTCAGCTGCACGGTCCCTCTTCTTCTGGACCACCGCAGGCGCGGCCTTAGCCACAAAGCCCTCATTGGCGAGCGTCTTCTCGCAGCCGGCCAGCTCCTTCTGGGCCGCGGCAATCTCCTTCTCCAGGCGAGCCTTCTCGGCCGAAAGGTCAACCTTGCCCTCGAGCACCACAAAGACCTCGACGCCGCTGTCGACCACGGCAATGCTCGCGGCCGGCTTCTCAACGTCGGTGCCCATGACCAGCGAGGCAGTGTTTGCCAGCGGCTCGATGGTCGAGCGCAGACTCTCGAGCTTCTCGATGTCCTCGGCGCCGGCGCGCACGACCACGTCGAGCTCGGCCTTGGGGCTCAAGCGATAACGCGAACGCGTGGCGCGGGCGGCAGACACGACGGCGCGGCACAGCTCAAACGCGCGCTCGGCGTCCTCGTCAACATACTTGGCGTAGTCGGCGGGCTCGGGCCACTTGGCGATCATGAGCGCCTCGGCGCGGTCCACGTTGCCCTCGGCGTCCAGATCGAGCACGCTCGCCGGCATGTTGTCCCAAATCTCCTCGGTAACGAACGGCATGAGCGGGTGCATCAGGCGAATGGAGGTATCGAGCACAAAGATCAGGTTGCGCTGAGCCTGTAGACGGCCCTCGCCCTTCAGGCGGGCCTTGGTGACCTCGACGTACCAGTCGCAGACCTCGTTCCAGAAGAACTGCTGCACGCCGCGGGCCATGTCGCCAAAGGTGTACTGCTCGATACCCTCGGTGACCATCTTGACGGCCTTGGCAAGGCGGCTGAACATCCAGGCGTCGGCCGGCGTCTCCACGACGGGCTCACCTGGCGTATAGCCCTCCATGTTCATGAGCAGGAAGCGGCTGGCATTCCAGATCTTGGTCACAAACGACTTGGCCTGGTCGGTACGCGGGCTGTCGATAAGCTTCTTGGTCTTCTTGTCGATGTTCGCATCAAATTTGACGTCCTGGTTGTTGGTGCACAGCGTGAGCAGGTTGTAGCGCATGGCGTCGGCACCGTACATGCCAATGAGGTCCATGGGGTCAACACCGTTGCCCTTGGACTTGGACATGCGGCTGCCGTCCTTGGCAAGGATCGTCGGGTAGATGACGACGTCCTTAAACGGAACCTCGTCCAGGAAGTACAGCGAGCTCATGACCATGCGGGCGACCCACAGCGCGATGATGTCGCGCGCGGTGACGAGCGCCGTCGTGGGGTGATGGCCCTCGAGCAGCTCGGGCTTTTGCGGCCAGCCCTGCGTGGCAAAGGTCCACAGCTGTGAGCTGAACCAGGTATCCAGCACGTTCTCGTCCTGATGCACGTGATGACCGCCGCACTTGGGGCACACGTCGGTGTCCTCGGTCAGGGCGTCCTCCCAGCCGCAGTCCTCGCAGTAGAACACGGGGATGCGGTGGCCCCACCACAGCTGGCGGCTAATGCACCAGTCCTTGAGGTTCTCCATCCAGGTGGTGTAGGTCTGCGTCCAGCGCGCGGGGTGGAAGGTGACCTTGCCGGAGTTGACGGCGTCAAGCGCCGGCCCCTTGAGCTTGTCGACGGCCACAAACCACTGCTCGGACAGCCACGGCTCCAGGGCGGAGTCGCAACGGTAGCAGTGCATGACGGAGTGGTCGAGCTCTTCGACGTGGTCGAGCAGATCGTGCTCCTCGAACCACTTGATAACGGCTTCGCGGCACTCGTCGCGGTTCATGCCAGTGAACTCGCCATAGCCCTCGACGACCACCGCGTGCTCGTCGAAAATGTTGATCTGCGGCAGGTCGTGGGCCTGACCCATGGCGTAGTCGTTGGGGTCGTGAGCCGGTGTGACCTTGACAAAGCCGGAACCGAAGTTGGCGTCAACGTGGTAGTCGGAGAAGATGGGGATCTCGCGGTTGACGATCGGCAGCATGACGGTCTTACCCACGAAGGCGGCCTTCTCAGGGTCCTTCGGGGAGACGGCGACGCCCGTGTCGCCGAGCATGGTCTCGGGGCGCGTGGTGGCGACGACGATGTAGTCCTGGCCGTTAACCGGCTCGGTCAGCGGGTAGCGCAGGTGCCACAGGTGGCCCTTCTCGTCCTTATACTCGGCCTCGTCGTCCGAAATGGCGGTGGTGCAGTTGGGGCACCAGTTGACGATGCGCTTGCCGCGGTAGATCAGACCGTCGTGGTACCAGTCGCAAAAGACCTTGCGCACGGCCTGCGCGTAGTCCTCGTCCATGGTAAAGCGCTCGTTATCAAAGTCGACGGAGCAGCCCATGCGCTTGATCTGCTCGACGATGATGCCGCCGTACTCGTGGGTCCAATCCCAGCAAGCGTCGACAAACTTGTCGCGGCCAATCTCCAGGCGGCTGATGCCCTCGCTCTTGAGCTTCTTGTCGACCTTAGTCTGCGTGGCGATACCGGCGTGGTCGGTGCCCAGCACCCAGCGCGTGGACTTGCCGCGCATGCGAGCCATACGGACGATGGCGTCCTGGATGGAGTCGTCGGTAGCGTGGCCCATGTGGAGCTTGCCGGTCACGTTGGGAGGCGGAATGGTGACGGTGCAGTCGCCCACGCCCTCACGGCGCTTATAGTAGCCGCCGTCGAGCCACTTCTGCAGGATCGCCGGCTCGTTGGTCGACGGATCGTAATTCTTGGGCATCTCTTCCATATATCTCTCCCTTGCCCGTCGGGGAGGAATGTAGGCCCGATTTTCGCTCGGTCAAGTCCTGGCTCGCACGAAGACCACATTAAGTGGTCTTCGGCTCGTGCGGAATCTACGAAAATCGGGCCTACATTCCTCCCCTTAGGTATCGATTACTTCAGTCTGAATTGACTTCGCTGAGGCTTAAACAAACACACAGAATAACACAGGTAGTTGGGGTTATTGCGTATCTATAAAATAGCCTCCGACCGCAAGTGGTCGGAGGCTATTTGCAAGCACGTTTTAGGCTGGTTTAGCCGTAGATGCGTTGGGGCTGCTCTTCGCCCTTTACGGAGGCTTCGGTCACGATGACCTTGGAAACACCTTCCTCGCTGGGGAGGTCGAACATCGTCTGCTGCAGCACGTCCTCGCAGATGGAGCGCAGGCCGCGGGCGCCGGTCTTGCGGGCGAGCGCCATGCGGGCGATCTCGTGCAGTGCGGCATCCTCAAACTCAAGCTCAACGTCCTCGAGCTGGAACATCTTGCGGTACTGACGCACCACGGCGTTCTTGGGCTCGGTCAGGATCGACACCAGGTCGTCCTCGTCGAGTGCCTGCGTCTGTGTGACGACGGGCGTACGTCCCACAAACTCGGGGATCATGCCAAAGGCGTTAAGATCCTGCGGGAGCACCTGGCGCAGCAGGTCGTTCTCGTCGACCGAGGTGGGGCCGGCGATCTCGGAGTTAAAGCCCACGCCCTTGTTGCCCACGCGATCGGCGATGATCTTGTCCAGGCCAACAAAGGCACCGCCGCAGATAAACAGGATGTTGGTCGTGTCGATCTGCAGCAGTTCCTGCTGGGGATGCTTGCGGCCGCCGGTGGGCGGAACGCTTGCTACCGTGCCCTCAAGAATCTTAAGCAGCGCCTGCTGAACGCCCTCGCCCGAAACATCGCGGGTAATGGAGAGGTTCTCAGCCTTGCGGGCGATCTTGTCGATCTCATCCACGTAGATAATGCCGACCTGCGCGCGCTCGATATCGCCATCGGCGGCGTTGATGAGCTTGAGCAGGATGTTCTCCACATCCTCGCCCACGTAGCCGGCCTCGGTAAGCGCGGTAGCGTCGGCGATGGCAAACGGCACCTCGAGGATGCGCGCGAGCGTCTGGGCGAGCAGGGTCTTACCGGTACCGGTGGGACCGAGCAGCAAGATGTTGGACTTGGCGAGCTCTACCTCGTCCATATCGTCGTCGAACTGCGAGCCCATGTCGTCGTCAAAGGCAGACACCGCGGCGCCGCCCTCGATCACGCGACGATAGTGGTTGTACACGGCCACCGACATGGCGCGCTTGGCGTCCTCCTGACCCATAACATAGGCCGAAAGCTCGTCATAGATTTCGTGCGGCGTCGGCACGTGCGTGATGACCTGACGGTCGTCCTCGAGCTCAAAACCCTCGGTCTCGGGGTCCACGGCGGGCTGGGATGCAGCCTGGCCGTGGTCGTTGAGGAAGCCCGGCAGCTTGCCGTTGCGGGCGGCGTCCATAAAGTCCGAAGCCAGCGACTCCTCAAGGATCTCGGAGCAGGCGGCGACGCACTCGTCACAGATAAAGATGTTGGTCGGACCCTTAACAAGGCGACGAACCTGTCCCTGCTCTTTTCCGCAGAAGGAGCAGCGGATGGGGTTGCCGTTCTCGTCAAAGTTGTCCTGCATGTTACCTGCCATCCTAGGCATCCTTCGCGGCGAGATCTCGCGAGGTGACGATACGGTCGATCAGGCCGTAGTCGAGGGCCTCGGCAGCGGTCAGGTAGTTGTCGCGCTCGGTATCGGCCTGGACCTTCTCGATAGGCTGGCCAGAGGCGTCGGACAGAATCTGGTTGAGCTCGCGGCGGGTCTTCTTGATCTCCTCGGCCACGATCTCAATCTCGGTCTGCTGGCCCTGGGCACCGCCGCTGGGCTGGTGAATCATGACCTTGGAGTGCGGCAGGCAGAAGCGCTTGCCCTTAGCGCCGGCCGAAAGCAGCACGGCGGCCATGGACGCGGCCATACCGACGCAGATGGTGGAAACCTGCGGCTTGATGAAGTTCATGGTGTCAAGAATCGCCAGGCCGGAGTAAACCTCGCCACCGGGCGAATTGATGTAGAGCGAGATATCCTTCTCGGCATCCTGGCTCTCAAGATGCAGCAGCTGGGCAACGACCAGGTTGGCGCTGACGGAGTTGATCTCCTCGCCCAAAAAGATGATGCGGTCGTTGAGCAGGCGCGAATAGATATCGTAGCTGCGCTCGCCGCGCGGCGTCTGCTCGATAACGTATGGCACGAGGGCGGAATCGAACTTAGCGATCATACGCATCTCCATTTCTCTCTTGCGGACCAAATTGGTTCTAGATAAACGTACGGTGCCCGCATGCTATGCATTGGCTGGCACCGTACGAAGCAACCGGATAACCGGTGTATAACTTTACCCCATCACGGGCGCACCCATGCGCTCGCGGGCAAGGTGGCGAGAATTACTCGGCGTCCTTGGCGGTCTCGTCGACCTCGGTCACCTTGGCGTTCTCGACCAGGTGGTCAACGGCCTTGGAGCGACGGATGGACTCGCGGACGGCAGGCATGCGGCCATCGGCGATGAACTCGGCCTTGGAAGCCTCGACGTCCTTGACGCCGGCCTTCTCGAACTCGGCGTTGATGTCATCCTCGGTGACCTCGATCTTGAGCTCGCGGGCGAGGGCGTCCAGAGCCAGGGACTCACGGGCAACGTCGTTGGCCTGCTTGTGCAGGTCGCCGATGAACTGCTCCATGGTCAGGCCGGAAGCGGGCAGCCAGGTGTCCAGGGTCATGCCGCGGGCAGCGAGGTTGGACAGGAAGTTCTGGCCAAGCTCCTCAAAGACGGACTGCTCGTAGTCGGCGTCCATCTCGTCGAGCTGCAGGCGCTCGGCGAGAGCGGAGACGCAACGGTTCTCCTTCTCGGCCGGGAGGCGGGAAGCCTTGTCCTGCTCGATCTCGATCTTGATGGCGTCGCGCATAGCGTCGATGCTGTCGAAGCCAAAGTCGGACTTGACGAGCTCGTCGGTGAGCTCGGGGGTGTTGCGGACCTTGATGCCCTTGACGGTGACCTCGACGGTGTGGGTCTCGGCCTCCTCGCCCTCCTCGACCTCGTCGGTCCAGGTGACGGTCTTGACGTCGTCAACGTTAGCGCCGATCAGGGCCTCGTTGAACTCCTTGGGGTTGCTGTCGCTACCGGCGATGAGCATGCGGCCCTCGGCGGCGAAGTTGTCGGCGTTCTCGACGGCCTTGAGGTCGACGGTCACATAGTCCTCGGCCTCGACGGCACGGCCCTCGACGTCCTCGAAGGTGGCACGGTAGTTGAGGAGCATCTCGACCTGGTTGTTGATCTCGGACTCGGTCACCTCCGCAGGGGGCATCTCGATCTCGACGGCGTCGAAGGAGGAGAGCTCAGCGGCGGGACGCAGGGAGAACTCGACGGTGTAGGTGTAGTCCTCGTGATCCTTGGCGAGGTCGAGGTCCTTGTAGTCACCGTTCTTGGTGGGGACGATGTCCAGCTCGTTGAGGACGGCGGGCTCGTTGGCGGCGATCAGGTCGTTGGTGGCCTGAGCGAGGGTAGCCTCGGCGCCAAGGGCGGAGTCGATGACCGGACGGGGAGCCTTACCGGCGCGGAAGCCCGGGAAGCGGTACTTCTTGGCGGTGTCCTTGTAGGCCTTCTTGATCGCGGCGTCGACGTCGGCGGCCGGGATGGTGACCGTAGCGGTGAGCTTGGCGTCCTTGACGTCAGAAGCGGTGATGTTCAACACGTTCCTCCTCATACTGCCCAGCTTATCTGAGGTGCTGGTACCTTTATGCAACAAAGTGTCGCGACGGCCAAGGCCGACGCAAGTGCGATGGTGCGGGCGAAAGGACTCGAACCTTCACGGGAATCCCACCAGAACCTAAATCTGGCGCGTCTACCAATTCCGCCACGCCCGCATGAGCGCACAGACTAGGAATGATAGCAGATACGAACGACAAGCGCACGCACACGTTTTACAGGCTCACGACCTCACCACGAGTGCCCATCGGAGGGAAGGGTAGCTAATTTGGGACGGGGCTATTTTAGCTACCCCGGCTGATAGCGCGAATGGTTGGCCAATTAACGGCTGGGGTAGCTAAAATGGCCCCGTCCCAAATTAGCTACCCCCAGCTCGTCTACTCCCCTAGCAGCGCTTTCTCGGGCGTGATCGGCAGCGAGCGAACCTGATGGCCGGTGGCGTGCGCCACGGCCGAGGCAACGGCGGCGAGTGGCGTGTTGATGACGACCTCGCCGATCGACTTGGCGCCAAACGGGCCCGTCGGCTCGTAGCTCGGCTCAAAGGCCACGCGAATGCTGCCGATATCCAGGCGCGTGGGCAGCTTGTAGCTCATAAAGTTGCCGGTGCGCAGGCGACCGCGGTCATCATGCTCGACGATCTCGTAGAGCGCGTGACCGATACCCTGGGCAATGCCGCCCTCGGCCTGGACGCGCGCGAGCGCCTCGTTGATCACGGTGCCGCAGTCCACAGCCGCCGCGTAGTCCACCACGGTCACCTTGCCGGTAGCCTTGTCGACCTCGACCTCGGCAATGCCGGCCATAAACGGCGGAGGCGAAACGGGCAGGCAGGCAGAGGCATGCGAGGTCAGCGCGTCGCCGCCCGCGATGTTCTTGACGCACAGGTTGGCAAAGTCGCGCAGCGTAAGGTAACGGTTCTGCTCGCGCGCGGCACGCTCGTCGGACAGACGCACGTACTGGCCATCGAAGACCACGTCGGCGGCGTCCACGTCCCACATCTGGGCTGCCTTGGCGCAAATCTTCTCACGCAGCTCGGTCGCGGCGTTCTTGGCGGCAAGGCCCGTCACGTACGTACCCGAGCTCGCGTACGAGCCGGCATCGAACGGCGACACGTCGGTGTCCACGCCGCGTACCACGATCATTGAACTCTCCACGCCCAGCTCCTCGGCGGCAATCTGCGCCAGGATCGTGTCGACGCCCATGCCGTTATCAGTGGCGCCGGTGCCGATGGTAATGAAGCCGTCCTCTTCCAGGCGCATGTCGATGCCGGCGATGTCCACGTTGGAGATGCCCGAGCCCTGCATGGTGAGCGCGCAGCCCAGGGCGCGCACGCGGTCGCCCAGGTCGACGGCCAGCGGCTTATCGCGCCAGCCGATCATGTCCATCGCACGCAGCAGGCAGCGGTCGAGTGCGCAGGCGCTGAGCTTCTCGTTGTAGTACTGCGGCATGGTCTCGCCCTCGCGCACGATGTTCTTAAGGCGCAGGTCGGCGGGATCCATGTGCAGCATGTCAGCGAGCTCGTTGACGGCGCTCTCCACGGCAAACTGGCCCTGGGTGGCACCGTAGCCACGATACGCGCCGCCGCGGTTGGTATTGGTGTAGACGGCGTCCCAGCTAAAGCGGCTCGCCTTCACGTGGTTGTAGATGGGCAGGCTCTTGTGGCCCGAAAGGCCGATTGTCGTGGTGGCATGCTCGCCATACGCACCAGCGTTGGACAGCGTATGCAGGTCGATGGCCGTGATGGTGCCGTCGTTCATGGCGCCCAGCTTAACGGTCATCTGCATCTGATGGCGCGAGTTGCCCGCGGTGATGGTCTCCTCACGGGTGTAGCAGCAGTAACTCGGACGGCCGGTCTGCTGGGTCACAAACGCAACAAAGATCTCGCAGCAGCCCGTCTGCTTGGAGCCAAAGCCGCCGCCGATGCGCGGCTTAATGACCTGCACCTGCGACTGCGGAATGTCGAGCGACTGCGCGACCATGCGGCGCACGTGGAAGGGCACCTGCGTGGAGGTGGTCACCGAGATACGCCCGAACGCGTCGGTCGTCGCGAAGGCGCGGAAGGTTTCCATGGGCGCGGTCTGCGTGGCCTGGCTGGTGTAGGTACGCTCAAAGACGATGTCGCTCTGGGCGAATGCCTCGTCCAAGTCGCCAAAGTCGCTCGTACCGCTGCACACCAGGTTGCGCGGGACATCACCGCCCTGCGGGAACATAAAGGTCACGTCGCCCTCGGGGTGAACCACGATGTCGTTATCGAGTGCCTTGGTAAAGTCGAGCAGCGGCTCAAGCACCTCATAGTCGACCTTAATGAGTTTGAGCGCCTTGTCGGCAGCCTCCTCAGTCTCGGCGGCGACGATCGCCACCTCCTCGTTTTGGTAACGGACGAGGTTCTCGAGAATCAGGCGGTCGTAGGGACTCGGCTGCGGATAGCTCTGGCCGGCGATGGTAAAGCGGCGCTTGGGCACGTCCTCGTAGGTGTAGACGCCCACGACGCCGGGCACCTTCAGCGCGCGCGACGTATCGATGGAGCGGATCTTGGCGCGGGCATAGGGGCTGCGCTTGAGTTTGACGATGAGCGCACCGGCGGGCACCATATCGCCCGTGTAGACGGGACGCCCCTCGAGCAGGGCCTTCGAGTCCTTCTTGGGCTGCTTGTGAGTGATCTGCTTATACGAGACGCCATCGCAGCTGGTGTTATTGACCGGCAGCTCGGGCATCTCAAAGCCCACCTGCACGCCAGACTCGTTGAGGAAGCGAACGATGGCGCGCAGCTGGCTCTCGTAGCCGCTGCAACGGCAGAGGTTACCGGCGAGCTGGCGCGAGAGCTCCTCGCGCGTGGCGACGAGGCTCGGGTCCTCCTTGGCAGCGCGGGCGAGCGCCAGCACGTTCATGATAAGGCCGGGGGCGCAAAAACCGCACTGCTCGGCGCCTTCGGCAGCCATCGCACGGGCGAGCGCCTCAGACTCGGCCTTGAGGCCCTCGAGCGTAGTGATGGAGCGACCCTCGACGCGCGCGGCGGGAACCGAGCAGCTCAGCACCGGGTCGCCGTCGAGCCACACCGTGCACAGGCCGCAGTTGGTGGTTTCGCAGGCACAGCGCACCGACGCGCAACCCTGCTCGCGCAAAAGCGCAAAGAGCATGGTGTCGGGGGCAATCTGGACCTTGACCTTGCGGCCGTTGAGCGTAAAGGAAAGATCGATGAGTTTGGCAGCCATTAGCGCACCTCACTAGAATCGACGCCGGGCACGCGGCGGCAGGAATACTCGTCCGTGGCGAACTTAGGCACTTGCACGGTCTCGAGCTCGCGGGCAAGCGCGGCCGAAAGCTCGATGCCGGCGGCGCGACGCACAGCCTGGATGGCGAGCGGGGCCGAGATGCGGCGGCGGTAATCGGCCGAGCCCCACAGGTTGGTGCCATAGCTCAGCGCGCGTACGGACGCGGCCAGGGCGCGTAGCTCGTCCTCGGAAGGCTGCTCGGCGGTAAGGCCGCATGCCTCACCCTGCAGCAGGGTCGCGCGCAGCGGGCGGGCGCCCACGGTGACATGCCAGCTGTTGTCCCACCAGGCGGCGGTGACGTTGAGCGAGGGGAAGTCGGTCGCGGCCTTGCGCACAGCCTCGTAGCTTGCACGATAGTCGTGCTTAACGACCACGATGTGCTCGATCAAGTCGCGCACGTAACCCATGTCGACGAACTCGGCGAGCGGCACGCGGCCGGCGCCCGTCAGCTCAACATACGAATCGAGCGCCAAAAAGGCCGAGAGCACGTCCGAAAAACCAAAGCGGCCGTAGATGCTGCCGCCCACCGTGGCGGCATTGCGCAGCTGCACGCCCACGATGTCGTGGACGGCGAACTCAAAGACATTGTTGACAAGCGCGTTGAGCCCAGCATGACGCTCGAGCTGGCGCAGGGTGCACATGGCACCGATGCGAAACTCGGTCTCGGTCTCCTCGATCTGATCGAGTCCGCAGGCCGAAAGGTCAATCGCCGTCGCCACGCGACGCGAACCCAGGCGCATCCAGATGCCGCCGCCCACAATCTTGTTGTTGCGGTTCTTCTGTAAGAGCTCATAGGCTTCGGCCGCGTTTCCAACACGGACGTAGGTACCGAACTTGAGCACGTTCTCCCCCATCTCTTCACTTGTCCAGTACTTTTAAGTGTACCAAACGAGGGGCCGCACACCGTTTTAGGACAAAATCCTCCCACCCATCCATAACTTGCGGTGATATACGGACTGATTAGTCGTTCTGGAACGCAAAACAGTCCGTATATCACCGCAAGTTATGAGGAGTCCTCCGGGATAGAAAAGGCTCCCAGCCAAGATGACTGGAAGCCTTCCTCGATGCTATGTCGAGCGAAGAATTAGCAGACGCCCTGAGCGAGCATGGCGTCGGCGACCTTCAGGAAGCCGGCGATGTTGGCGCCCATGACGAAGTTGCCCTCCTGGCCGTACTCCTTGGCGGTGTCGTCCACGTTGTGGAACATGCCGCGCATGAGCTGCTCGAGCTTGCCGTCGACCTCCTCGAAGGTCCAGGACAGGTGCTCGGCGTTCTGGCTCATCTCCAAGCCGGACACGAGCACGCCGCCGGCGTTGGCAGCCTTACCGGGCATAAAGGCGACGCCGTGCTCCTGGAAGTAGGTCGTGGCCTCGATGGTCGTGGGCATGTTCGCGCCCTCGCCGACCACCTTGCAGCCGTTGGCGACGAGCGCCTGGGCGTCCTCGAGCAGCAGCGTGTTCTCGCGAGCGCAGGGCAGCGCGATGTCGCAGGGCAGCTGCCACACGCCGCGGCCGTCACCCTCGTGCCACGTGGCATTGGGCTTCTCGTCGACGTACATGGCGAGCGTAACGCCCTTGTCGTGGCCGGAGCGCTTCTTGTTGTAGATGTGCTCGAGCACGGTGTAGTCGATGCCGTCGGGATCCTCGACCCAGCCATGGGTGTCGGAGCAGGCCAGCACCTTGCCGCCGAGCTGTGAGACCTTCTGGACCGCGTAGATGGCGACGTTACCGGAGCCGTGAACGACGACGTTCTTGCCCTCGAAGGAGTCGCCGCGGCTCTTGAGGTACTCGTCCACAAAGTAGACCAGGCCGTAGCCGGTGGCCTCGGTACGGGCGAGCGAGCCGCCAAAGGAGAGGCCCTTGCCGGTGAGGACGCCGGTCCACTCGTTGGTCAGGCGCTTGTACTGACCGAACAGGTAGGCAACCTCGCGGCCGCCAACGCCCAGGTCGCCGGCAGGAACGTCGGTGTTGGGGCCGATGTGGCGATAGAGCTCGGTCATGAAGGACTGGCAGAAGTGCATGATCTCGTTGTTGGACTTGCCCTTGGGGTCAAAGTCGGAGCCGCCCTTGCCGCCGCCCATAGGAAGGGTGGTCAGGCTGTTCTTGAGGATCTGCTCCAGGCCCAGGAACTTGAGCATACCCAGGGTGACCGTCGGGTTAAAGCGCAGGCCGCCCTTGTAGGGTCCAATGGCAGAGTTGAACTCGACGCGATAGCCGCGGTTGACCTGAACCTTGCCCTGGTCGTCGACCCAGGGAACACGGAACATGACGATGCGCTCGGGCTCGACGAGGCGCTCCAGCAGGGCGGCCTCCTCGTACTCGGGGTGGGCGTCGAGCGCCGGCTGGATGGTGCCGAGGATCTCGGTCGCGGCCTGGATGAACTCAGGCTGCTCGGGATAGCGGGCCTTGAGCTCTTCGAGAACTTTCTGCGTGTAGCTCATGCTTCCTCCAATGATGGGAAACGAAAAATGTTGATCGCGGCACCCTATGCGCCGCGAACTTTATCGAGTATGGATAATATCGCACTGTTGCGGGAAAGTTTCGCATAAGCAGACGGGCAGATGTTTCGTTTTGATTACGATGCAGGTAGAAGCGTTTTTGAGTGCCTGACATGCAAAACCCGTGTTTCAAACCTGTTTCGTCCACATGTTCCAAACCACCACATTGGGGACAGGCACCTTTGTGGTGATGTTGGTGGTTAGAGGACGAGCTGATGATAGTCGGCGGGGGTTACGCGGCCTTCGGTGGCAGCGCGGAAGGCCGCGAGCGCATCGCCCGAGAACGGCATGGCCCAGCACAGCCCGCAGCCGGCGGTGATGGAACCGGGCAGCGGCATAATGCGCCCGGGCACGCCGGCGGCAAGACACAGCTGCTCGCACTCCATCACATCGAAGGTGCTATCGAACGACACGATGATTTTGCGTTCATGGTCGAGGGCATCACCTGATGGGGCCTCGCGATGCGACTCGCGATACGCGGCCGCCGCGGCCTCTTCCTCGACCGTATGCCCGCAACCGCCGCAGCCGCAGGTGCAGGGCTCAGAGCCGTCGCAAGTACAAGGTTCCCCGGTGTCGGGACAGATATCGTGAGTCATGGCATCTCCCATCGTCTAGGCGAGCAGTTCGGCTGCCGCAAACTCCTCGGGCGTATTGACGTTTTCGAAACAGAGCAGAGATCCGGCTGCCGCGATGATTTGCGGCTCGTCTAGATAGCCGGCGCTCACCCGGTCGATCAGGCAACGGATGCGCTGACGATCGCTAGCGAGCAACTCGCAAGCTGCCGACGCACAGGCCTCGCGACGCCACGCAGCACAGAGTGGCTCAATCCCCCGCTCCTCGCGCGGGACGCACACGTCGAGCGGGCCCTCCTTGACCCGATCCGCAAGTACGCCGATCAGCTCTGGTGAGACGAACGGCATGTCGCAGGCGACGATCGCCACGAGTGGCAGCCGAGCAGCGGCCAGCGAGCTCGCGATGCCGCGCATGGCACCAGCGGGACCGTCGATATCCATGACTACGCGCGGCGTCAAGCCATCAAACTTGCGCTCCTCGAGATAGGCGAGCTCCTCGGGGCGCGAAGTCGTCACAACAAGCTCGCTACCGACCAAGGCGAGCCGTTCCAGAACGCGCTCGATCAGGGGTTTGCCGCAAAACGGCATGCGTGCCTTGTCGCAACCCATGCGCGACGACAGTCCACCCGCCTGGACGACGCAAGAAAGATCCGCCCGTCTTACGATAGTCATACGGCAAAACACCCCCATCGGCATGCTCGAAACCTAGCGCACGAAGCCAAATACCGCCGCCGAAATAGCGGCGCTACGAAAAGCTCATGCAAAAACAAAACAGCGCCTTTGCGGCACGCAGCAAGACCGCGAGCACAAAAGCGCTGGTAGAGTATGGCGGGAACGTATGTGAATCGAACACATCCAAGACGTTTTGCACGCCTCGCAACGGTTTTGAGGACCGCGGAGCCCACCGGAGCCCATCCGTTCCCAAGTGCGGCGATATTTTACCAAACCAGGCAGCCCGCAGCCGCAAAGGGCACCTGAGTAGTCATTCTGGGAGTTGCGGTGGAATACGGACTAAATGGACTAGATATAGGGGTAAACAGTCCGTATTTCACCGCAACTGATGAGGGGCCCTAGCGCAGGGAGCGCAGGCCGCCGGCTTCTTTGTCAAGTGCTGTGAAGCGCACGGCGTCCAGATGTTCCAGGATGCTGATGGCTCGCTTGCGCGACACCCCCAGGGCCTCGCGCAGGACGCTTGTGGTGGCAGCGCCACCGGCATCGGCGATGGCCGCGGCGACGAGCTCGCGCGCATGGGCCTCGGCGGCAGCCGACAGCGCAACGTCGCGCTCGACCTTGACGATCGAGCGGTTGAGCGAAAGCTCGCGCAGGGCACGCGTCATCGTGTCACGATCGAGCTGCAACTGCTCGCCCACCTCGGGCAACGTCGGCGCATCGAGGCCAGCCTCGTCCAGCAAGGTAACGATACGCTCGCAGGCCTCGCGAACCACACGCGCCGCGGCGGCAGCGGAGTGCGGGTCGAACACCTCGGCGCCCTCGGAGGCACACACGCCACGCGAGCAGCCCTCGGCAATCAACGCCGCGGCAACAGCGTCGTCAGCGGTAGGCCAAGCGGCATGGGCGACCGCGCCGGGCGTAAAGCCCGTCTCCTTGGGAGCCGCCGTGTGCATGGCCGACAGGGTCGTCGCGAGCGTATCCATCGCAGCGTCGAGCCCAGCAGTACTCGCGTACAGCGCCACGTCTCCCGCGGCAAGCACGCACACCGCACCCTGGTCCACCAGCGCACGCAGCGCAGCCTCAACATCGCCGACAACAAGATCCAGCGCCGCGGCAACATCAGCAGCCGCAACCGGCAGCGCCTGCAGCGCCAGCCACGCGTCGACCGCACCGGCAACATCTCCCGCCTCGAGCGCCGCATACAACGCACGCTCCCCGTCGGCAAGTTCGCGCGAGCGGCGGCAGCGTGACAGCAGCACGCGCCCGCCGCCAATGAGCATCACCGGCGAATACGACAGCACCACGGCATGGTCGCCGGCGCGCAGCGGCAGCGGGTCTTCCAAGCGCACCTGAACGGTACGCGTCTCGCCCACCGCCATGGGCGCCTCGCCCTCCATGAGCATGATGCGGCCGACGACCTCGGCCGTACCCGCCATCACGTGTACGCGGGCGCCCGACTCAAGCACGCGCGGCTTGGCGCCCTCGCGGCCCAGGTAGGTAAACGTCATCATAAAGCGCAGCGTCTGGCCAAAACGGCCCTCCACGCCGAGCATCTCGCCACGATCGAGCGAAGCGGCACCATCGCCCACCAGGTTGAGCGCCACACGTTGACCGGGCAGCGCCCGCTGCGTATCGCCATGCACCTGAATCCCGCGCACGCGGCAGACCGTACGCGACGGCAAGGCCATCAGCTCATCGCCCACCGTAACAGGCGCATCGTGCAGCGTTCCCGTCACGACGGTGCCGGCGCCCTTGATCGTAAAGCAGCGGTCGATCGGCAGGCGCGGCGCGGCGTCGGTTCGCTCGGCACGACCGCGGCAAGCATCCCAGCAAGCATCCACGCACTCTTCGAGCGCGGCCAGCAGCGCATCAATCCCCACGCCCGTCTTAGACGACACGGGCACGATCGGGGCGCCCGCAAACACGGTGCCCGACAAAAAGTCATCGACGTCGAGCTCGGCAAGCTCGGTCATCTCGGCATCGGCAAGGTCGCACATCGTCAGCGCGACCACCATGTGCGTGACGCCCAAAAGCTCCAGCACGTGCACGTGCTCGCGGGTCTGCGGCATCACACCCTCGACGGCCGAAACCACCAGCACGGCCACGTCGATGCCCGTAGCGCCCTGCACCATGGCGCGCAGGTAGTGCGCGTGGCCCGGCACATCGACCAGGCCCACGATCTTGCCACTCGGCAACGCCAGCTCGCCAAAGCCGAGCTCAACGGTCATACCGCGGCGACGCTCGACCTCCAAGCGGTCGGGATTCTTGCCGGTCAACGCCTCGATCAGTGCCGACTTACCGTGGTCAACGTGGCCCGCCGTTCCAACGATAACAGGGCATTCCACCAACGCTTCGACCCCACTCATCGGCGCGCCGCCTTGGCAACGCACGCGGAAAGCGTCGACGCCGCCGTCTCGATATCGCGGTCGCCCACGAGCGTGCGGACGTCAAACAGAATGCGATCGTGCGAGGTGCGCGTGACGACCGGTGTGTCGAAGTCCTGGACAAGCGAGCGCTTGAGCGCGTCGACCGTCAGGCGCTCGTCAACAAGACGCACGGCAACGCACATCGTGGGCAGCTCCACGGTAGGCAGCGAGCCGCCACCGGGGGTCGACGATTCCTCGACAATCTCCAACTCAACGGCACACGGGCAACCAGCCTTATCGAGCCCGGCGACCATACGATCACGCAGCTTACGGGCACGTCGCTCCAAATGAGCCTGCGGCAGTGTGAGCATGCTGAGCACCGGAATATCGCGATGGGCAACATCGGCGCCATCCATGTAGATGCGCAGCGTGGCCTCGAGCGCCGACAGAGCCAGTTTGCCCGGACGCAGAGCGCGCATGAGCGGATGTGCGCCGCAGGCCTGGACCAGATCGCGACGGCCCATGATAATGCCCGCCTGTGCGGCACCGAGCAGTTTATCGCCCGAGCACGACACCAGATCGAGCCCTGCCGAAACCGAAGCCGGCGTGGTTTCCTCGCCGCCACGAACCAGGATGTCGTCAGGCAACAGCGCCCCCGAGCCCTGGTCTTCATAGAACAGCAGACCATGCTTGTGAGCAAGCGCCGCAAGCTCCCGAGAACCTACCTCCTCGTGGAAACCCTCGATACGGTAGTTGGAAGGATGGACCTTGAGGATCATGGCCGTATCGGGCGTGATGGCGCGCTCGTAGTCGCTCAAGTGCGTGCGGTTGGTGGCTCCGACCTCGACGAGCTTGGCGCCCGAGGCCTCCATAACATCGGGGATACGGAAGCTGCCGCCGATCTCGACAAGCTCGCCGCGGCTCACGATAACCTCTTTGCCCGCAGCGTGAGTGGCCAGCACCAGCAACACCGCGGCGGCGTTATTGTTGACGACCAGCGCATCCTCGGCACCGGTGAGCGAGCGAATCAACTGTGCGGCGTGCTCCTTGCGCGACCCGCGCGAGCAGGTGTCGACGCTGTACTCGAGCGTGCTGTACCCGCGCGCGACCTCGGCCACGGCCTTGGCAGCCGATTCCGCAAGCGGGGCGCGACCCAGATTGGTGTGGATGACCACACCCGTGGCGTTGACGGCTGGACGCAGACTCGGCAGCGCAGAACGATGCGCACGGAATTCGATAGCCGACGCCAGCTCGCGTTTTGAGCGTGGGGCGGCGCCGGCGCGAATGGCGGCGCGCTCCTCGTCGAGCACGGCCGTGACGGCGGCATGGACTACCGCATCACACGTCTCCCCCGCCGCCTTCACCACTGGCCACTCGGCGAGCAGCTCGTTGACGGAGGGAATGGCGCGCAGACGGGCGCGCACCTCATCGGAAATGTTCTGGCTATCGCTCATGTACGGCCTTTCAAAACAAACGTAAATCAGTCGAACGCATCGGCTGAGTCAATTACTCGTCATTATCCCCGCGCGCAGCAATCTTTTCCACGCGAACGGCATTTTCCTGGGTGAGCGCGGCTCCCGTAATGGGATCCCAGCGCAGCGGCGTGTGGTCGAGCGGGCCGACGCCAAGTGCCTGGGCGCCATCCGCGCCAGCGCCAAACGAACGCCCGCCCGGAGCCGCCGACGTAAAGATGCACGCCGGATGCAGATACGGCGTCGTCTCCACGCGCACACGGTCGCGGCCCATATCGCTCACGAGTTCGACGATCTCGCCATCGGCGATACCCATGCGAGCGGCGACATCGGCGTTCATCTGCACGGCGTCCAGGTCCGACCCCGCCTCGGCGGCACCGGCCGCCGCGAGTCTGCGCGAGGTATGCGACTCAAAGGGTCGATTGCCGCTAATGAGGCGAAACATCCCCGAGCCGGGCTCCACCATGGGAGCGATCCAGTTGGGCACACGACCCATGCCGGCTCGCTCCCATATGTCGCTTGCCAGCGCAATCTTGCCGCCGGCAAGCGGAATCACCGGCTCACCCGTGCGCGTCGGCAGCGCCATGCCCGTATCGGCCCAGCCGCGCTCCATGAGCTCGTCCAGATCGATCCCAAAAGGCGCCACCTGGGCAGCCGCCAGATCGTCAGACGTAAATTGGAAGTACTCGCCCACGCCACACGCCTGCGCAAGACCGGCAAAAATCTCCCGACCGGGACGTGTGTCGTCATGCTGCACAGGCAGCACGGCGTTGCGGTAGAACACGCGCGCATCGTTAACACCCATCACCGTTCCCACGCCGCGGTCGGCCTCCAGATACGTCACATCGGGCAGCACGAAGTCGGAAGCGCGCGCCGTCTCGGACCAGCGAATATCAATCGTCACGAGCAAGTCGAGCTGCTGCAAGATGTCCAACCAAGCCTGCGCATTGCCATAGCCCGCACCGGGGTTACTGGCATAGACGATGAGCCCACGCAAATCGCCGGCAAGAATCGACTGACCGATGGTCGTGCACAGGCCGCGCACCGGATCGACCAGTGGATAGCGCTCGGACCCCAGCTTGGGCTCACGCGGCACCGGCGGCGTCGCAAAGCGTGCGGAATCGAGGTCGCCCAACACAAGCGGCGCGGGTGGATTGAGTGCGCCGCCCGCATGCCCGATACAGCCCAGCAGCACATCGACCAAGCAGATAGCGCGTGCGGTCTGGGTGCTATTGGCATACGCGATGCCGATGCCACCATGAAAGCCCGCATCTACCACAGCGGCAGGCGCGGCGGCAGCGAGATCGCGCGCCGTGGCGACAATCTCTGCGGCCGGCACGTCGCACATCGACTCGGCCCACTCGGGCGTCCAAACAGCAGCAGCCTGCGCCAGCTCGTCAAAACCCGTGGTATAGCGGGCAACGAACTCGTGGTCGTACAGGCCCTCGGCAATGAGCACATGCGCAATGCCCAGCAGCAAGGCCAGGTCGCAGCCCGGGCGTACGCGCAGCCAGCGGTCGGCAAGTGCAGCCGAACCACTGCGCCGGGGGTCGACCACGATAATCTTCGCCCCACGGCGACGGGCATCGTTGAGCGCATCAACGGCCCCCATCGTCGACGAATCGACAATGGAACGCCCCAGGTACATGATGCAATCGGTATGCGCCAGGTCGGAAGCGGGACTATAGCCCAGGCTGTGCTCCCAACCGGTAAGTCGGCTTACCTCGCAGGCGCCATCGGCACCGTACACGTTGGGCGAACCCAGCGCATGCATAATACGATAGGCCCAGTAGCGGTCGAACGAGGGCACGCCGAGCGTCATGCCAAGCGCACGAGGCCCGCACTCGCCAACAATCCCCAAAAGGCGCTCGGCAATCTGGGCAAACGCCTCGTCCCAGGAAATCGCATCGAACCCCGAGCCATCAGCTCGTCGGCGCATGGGGTGCACAATGCGGTCGCGCTCGTCAAACGGCATTGCCAGGCGATGCCGTCCGCGGGCGCACAGGGCACGCGCCGCGCACGGATGCCCCGCAACCGGCAGCTCAGCCACCACACGCCCATCCTCAACATGGGCCGCAAAGGCGCAATCGGCATAGCATCCCCCGCATGTGGTCACCACGGCGCGACCGTCACGCTTCACAGCAGATGCCATCTCGATTACCCCTTTCATCAGCCAAACACAACAGGCCAAAAGCCCGGCAACGAGCCCCAGACCCAAAAAGCCTCCCGCACGGCAACGCCCCGCGGGAGGCCCAACGTCAAACAGACGGCACCTTACGCCTCGGACTTCTTGGCGTAGATAAACCAGTAGCCGAGCGCGACCAGAACCGCGCCGCCCACGATGTTGCCCAGCGTGGCGGCGGACAGGTTAAACGCAATACCCGCGGCGTTGAGCGCATCGGCGCCGGCGACGTCGGCACCGTAGCCGCATGCATGCATCACGGCGCCCATGGGCAAAAAGTACATGTTGGCAACGCAGTGCTCAAAACCGCAGGCCACAAAGGCGGCGATGGGCAGCAGAATGCCCACGACCTTATCGACCACGGTCTTGCCGGCGGTACCGATCCACACGGCCAGGCACACAAAGATGTTGCACAGGATGCCGCGGAAGAAGATCGTCACCCAGTCGATCGTCACCTTGCCGGCGGCGACGCTCACCATGGAATTGGCGACCGCCTCGCCGTTGAGCTTGTAAATGCCGGCCATGTACACCAAAAAGACGATGAACAGGGCGCCGACAAAATTACCGACCCATACGACGACCCAAGCCTTGAGCATCTGAGCCAGAGTGATCTTTTTGCTCTTGAGCGCGCAGACCATAAGCGAATTGCCGGTGAACAGCTCGGCGCCGCACACCAGCACGAGCACCAGGCCCAGGCAAAAGCACAGGCCGCCCACGACGCGCTGGGCGCCCCAGCCCAGCGCGCTATCGCTCAAGAACACGGTAAAGAACAGGCCGCCGAAGGCGATGAACGCACCGGCGAACATTGCTAACAGAAAGGCCTTTGCGACCGGCAGGTTGGCCTTGGTCACGCCGGCGGCCTCGGTCTTGGCCTCGATCGCGGCGGGCGCCAGGCAATCGGGAGCGGGGTACTCCGCCTTGGAATCTGCCATGTCAATCACTTCTTTCCTAATCAGCAGGGACAAGCGCTCCTATTGCTCTTGTCCCAAGCGGACAAAGTGGGAAAAGTCGTTGGCGGCCACGGCGTCGTACACGGCGTCGACGGCGTCAAAGACTTCCGGGGACATGGGGTTGTAAAACTCCGTATCGCCCGGCTGGATCCCTATGAAGACGATATCATCACACGATTGCTCAATCTCTTCGATCAGAATCGACAAAGGAAGCGAATGCGTGGTGAACATCGACTTGCGGGCCACATCACGTTTGTCGAGCAAGCGGATGGCGCCGACAGGCAGCGCCATGTCTGCGGCATCGACCAAAACCAAACGCGGCGGACGCTCGCGCTTGACCTCAATGATGTCATCCTCGGGCGTCTGACCGCCATCGATGGTGTACCAGCCGGCAAGCGGCGCGTCCTCCATCTTTTTGGAGAGCACGGGGCCGGCGGCATCGTCGGCACGCAGCACGCTTCCCGCCGTGAGCACGATACCCGCAAACGGGGCGCCGTTCACACATCCATCCACAACGCGACCCATTACTGCAACCTTCCCGTCAGATACACGCCCGACACATCGCGCACGCGCTCAACCAGATCGCGAAACTTCATTAAGAACGCGACCTGCTGGGCATGCAGGCCAAAGTCGTCGTCGAACACCGAGATGCCGGCCTTGGCCGAGCCGCGAAAACCGCGCTCGTCGAGCAGCGTATCGCAGGCCTCGAGCAGCGACGGCACCGCCGCCTTGTCGAGCTGGCACTCGCCAAAGGAGCGAATGGCCTCAAACTTGGTTTTGGCCTCCCCCTCCGGCAACGCGTCGACGAGCGAATAGAGCACATCCACCGGCACCGACAGGCGCGGCTCAAAGCAGTCGAGCACGCCGGTGTGGTGGCCCACGGCGAGCGTGTAGTACAGCACGTCGCAGGCCTCCTGGGGAACGTCTTCCTCGGTCTCCACAAACTTACGCGTGAGCTCATAGAAGACCACCTGGTCGGGCGCATGGCCCAGGCAGGGGTCGGCGACGCCCTCGGCGGCCTCGACGCTTGCGCGCGAGGCGTCACCGAAGGAGCCGCCGAGCATACCGGGGCCCGCAAAGTAACCAGAGCGGTCCGTGAGCTCCATCTAGTGACCTCCGGCCAGCACCAGATCCTGCAGCGCCGAGTAGACCTCAACGCGGCGCGGATCGTCCTGCTTGTCGATGAGCAGCGCCATGGCACCTCGGATATCACCCTTGGGCGCGCCCTCGAGCGTATCCATAAACTCGTTGGCCAGGTCGCGGCCGTAACGGTAGCCGCTCATGGCGCGAGCCTCGCGCTCAATGGCAACGCGCAGCTTGTACGGCACGCCGGGGTGCAGGATATCGGCCTGCTCGCCGGCGGCCTCCACCGTGGTCTCGGCATGGAGCTTTTGGTCCAGCAGACCGAGCGCCATGGCAAAGCCGTAGACGGTCTGCGCGGGGCTGGGCGGGCAGCCGGGGATGTAGACATCGACCGGCAAAATCTTATCCGTGCCGCCCCAGACGCAGTAGTTGTCGTAGAAGATGCCACCGGTGCAGCCGCACGCGCCATAGGACACCACGATCTTGGGATCGGGTGCGGCCTCAAAGGCGCGCAGGGCCGGCATGCGCATGGCACGCGTCACGGCACCGGTGTACAGCAGCACATCGGCGTGACGGGGCGAAGGCACGACCTTGATGCCAAAGCGCTCGACGTCGAAGACGGGCGTGATGGAACCGAAGATCTCGATTTCGCAGCCGTTGCAGCCGCCGCAGTCAACGCGGTAGACGTACACCGAGCGCTTGATCTTCTTAAGAAGGGTCGCCTTGGCCTTCTCGATGCTCTCGTCGAGCTCGATCTTGGTCGGGCGGTACTGAAGCCGCTCGGGCAAAAGCGTGGGTTCGGCCATGGTTACTCCTCCTTCGTTTCAAAATCCATGATGATGCCCTCGACCGGCGCCGGACCGGCGGGAATCTCGGGCGCATCGGGGTTAAGCTCGCGGTCGATATACTCCGGGTTCACACCGTGGCCGCCCAGATACTCCATGCCGGGGCCCTGAGGCTCACCGGACGCAAGCGTCTCGTTGGCGACCATGCCGGCGGCATTGCCGGTCTTTACGGCCGAGGCGGCGCGCAGGGCGTCGAGCTCGCGCTTGCACTCCTGGCACATACCGACGGTACGGGCGGCCTGCTTGGCCTCCATGCCGCCGGCCTTTTGCAGCAGGCGCTTGGCGTAGTCGATCTCCTTGTGCGGGGCGAACGGCTTGCCGCAGCGCGAGCAGTGCTCGAGCGTATAGACGCTCTTGCTGGTGAGGTCGTCTTTGCTCATGACGGCCAGCTCAAACTCCTCGGTGAGCTTGATGGCCTCCATGGGGCAGGCTTCCTCACAGCGGCCGCAAAAGATGCAGCGACCGTAGTCGATCGACCAGGTGATGGTATCGGCCGCAAGGTCGGTGTCCATGCGGATGGCATCGGCCGGGCAAGCCACGCCGCAGGCACCGCAGGCGATGCAGAGCTCGGCATTATGCTCGGGCTTGCCGCGCATGTCCTTGTTGGTGGGGAACGGCGCAAACGGGTACTTGACCGTCGCGTCGCCGGCCTTGGCGTTAACCTTCCAAAGCTTCAGCATATTAGAGCGCCTCCTCATCGAGCGGAGCGGCCATGGTGCCCTCGCCCGCAAGCGGCGACTTGTCGCGCCAGACGTTCTCGAACTGCTCCTTGTCGAGCACGTGGTCGCGCTTGGCGGCGACATCGGTCACCGTCACGCGGTCGGTGCAGGAGTAGCACGGGTCGAGCGAGCCGACGATCAGCGCCGCGTCGCCCACGGTGTTGCCGCGGAACATGTAGCGCAGGACCGGCCAGTTGCTGTACGTGGCCGCCTTGGCGCGCCAACGGTAGCACTTCTGGTTGTTGCCGAGCATGGCCCAGTGCACGTCCTCGCCACGCGGAGCCTCGGTGGCGCCGATGGCGTACTTGTGCGGGGTGTACTCCCAATCCGTGGTAAGGATGGGACCCGACGGGCAGTTCTCGAGCATGGTCTCGATCATGTCAATCGAATCGTAGACTTCCTGGATGCGGACGGCGGTGCGGCCGAAGGCATCGCAGGTGTCGGCCGTGGCGGCGTGCATCTTTTGGACGTCCGGATCGGCGTAGCCGTCGAAGGGATGGTCAAAGCGCACGTCGCGGGCATAGCCCGAGCCACGCATGAGCGGGCCGACCGGCGAGAAGTCGCGTGCGATCTTGCGGTCCAGAATGCCGATGCCACTCGTACGCTCAATAAAGTTGGGCGTGGAGAGCAAGACGTCGACGAGCTCCTGAACCTCGGAGCGCAGCTGGTGGATGGTCGTCAGCGTGGAGAGCTTCTGCTCGGCCAAAATGTCGCGACGCACGCCGCCGATCACGTTGAGACCGTAGGTCTTGCGGTGACCGGAGAGCTTCTCGGCCAGGTCCATAGACTTCTCGCGGACGCGGAAGAACTGCTGGAAGCCGGAGTCGAAGCCGGTGTAGTGCGATGCGAGGCCAATATTGAGCAGGTGCGAGTGCAGACGCTCGACCTCGAGCATGATGGCGCGGATGTACTGGGCGCGCGGCGGGACATGAATGCCCTGGGCGCGCTCGACGGCCTCGGCGTAGGCCACCGAGTGGGCGCAGCCGCAGATGCCGCAGATGCGGTCGGCGAGGAACGTCACGGCGTCATAGTTCAGGCGTGTCTCGGCGACCTTCTCCATACCGCGGTGTACGTAGAACAGACGGTAGTCGGCGTCGACGATCGTCTCGCCCTCAACGAACAGGCGGAAGTGGCCGGGCTCGTCGGAGGTGATGTGCAGCGGGCCCATGGGGACGAGTGTGGTCTCCTTGCCCTTGGTATCGGCCAAGAACTCGTAGTTTTCCATGTCGCTCGCGGGAGCGGGACGGAAGCGGTAGTCCATGGAGTCCTTGCGCAGCGGGTACAGGCCGCTGGGCCAATCGTCGGGCAGCACCAGGCGGCGACGATCGGGCAGACCCTCGGGGATCAGGCCGAACATATCGCGCAGCTCGCGCTCGCCCCACACGCAGGCGGGGACGAACGGCGTCACGGACGGGAACGTCATCTTGGCGGGATCGACCTCGGTGCGCACGGTCACCCAGCCGGGGTCCTCCCCCTCCATGGAGATGACGTAGTACACGGCGTAACGACCGCACAGACTGCGCTCGTCGTTGCCGATGATCACAGGAATCCAGCCGTAGCGCTCGTAATACAGGTAGTGGACGGCCTCGGGCAGCTTGTCCTGCTTGACGGTAATCGTCAGCTGGTCCTCGCACTGCCACTCGACCTTCTCGATGCAGCCCGGAACGGCGCGGCGCAGGGCCTCGACATGGCTCTCGCAGCGGCGGGCATACACCTTGTTCTCAGTTTCAATCATTCGTTACTCCACCTCGCTCTGAGCGGTCTCGGTACCGAACACAGCGCGGTACATCGGCGTCGCGTGAAGTTCCTCGGTGCTCTGCTCGAGCACGATGCCGGTAGCGGTCTCCACACCGTGCACGAGGGGCAGCGGGGTGGCAATGCCAAACCACAAGATCATGACAGCCAGGATGATTTCGGGGATAAGCATGAGCGCCGGGGCCTCATGCTTATCCATGCCCTGGGGCGCATGGCCGAATACCGACTTGAGTGCGATGCGGGTGAGCGCGGAGATGGCCACGGTAAGACCGAGGGCGACCACGACGACCAGCCACATGGGACCGGCGGTAACACCGGCGACAAAAGTCAGGAACTCGGAAATAAACATGCCAAAGGGCGGGAAGGCGCCAAGACCGAGCAGCGCCAGGACGGCAAGCGCGGCGGTTGCGGGTGCAACCTCGACGACGCCCTGGATCTTGGCCAGGCTACGCGTGCCAAAGGCGTGCTGGATGTTGCCGGACACGCAGAAGGCAAGCGTCTTGGTAAAGCCGTGGAACACGCAGTGCAGCAGGGCCGCGGCGATACCCAGCGGGCCACCGATACCTAGGCACAGGGCGATAACGCCCACGTTCTCCACAGACGAGTACGCAAAGCGACGCTTGAGGTCGTCCTGGCGAAACATCGAAAGTGCCGCCACCAAAATGGACAGCGTGCCGACGATCAACAGCAAAAGTTGCGGATACTCGGCACCCACGGCTTGGATAGTAAAGCCGTAGAAGCGCATGATCACAAGCATGGCGCACTTAAGCAGCACACCCGAAAGCAGGGCCGAGACAGGGCTCGGGGCCTGGGAGTGGGCATCGGGCAGCCAAGTGTGCATGGGGAACAGGCCGGCCTTGGTGCCAAAGCCGATCACGATAAACGCAAAGGCGAGGCGCATGAGCGTCGGGTCGAACTGGTCGGCATACGGCAGCACGCACGACAGGAATGCGGCCTCGTGGGCGTTGGGAATCACGTCGGCGGCGTTGGCGTAGATCAGCAGCGTACCGAACAGGCCAAAGGCCACGCCGGCGGTGCAGACCATCGCATACTTCCAAGAAGCCTCGAGGGCCGTCTTGTTCTTGTAGATACCCACGAGGAACACGGTGGAAAGCGTGGTTGCCTCGACGGCGGCCCACGTGAGGATCATGTTGTTGGACAGGCACGCGAGCAGCATGGTGAACACAAACAGGCTAAACAGCGCAAAATACTGCTTGGCGCGCTCGGCGGGCATGGAGCCCTCCTCGATATCGGCCTTTACATAGGGCAGTGAGAACAGCCCCGTGAGAAAACCGATAAAGCCGATGAGCAGCACAAAGATGGCGCCCAGCGAATCGAGGTGAAACCACAGGCCAAGAGCGCTCGCGGTGTCGCCGCTCATAAGGACGTCGCCGGCCGTCATAATCGACAGCACCAGGACGGCTGCGACGGAGACCAGGTTGAGACCGGCAAACACGTTATAGGACGTGTTCTTGGGCAAAAATGCCATGACCAGCGAGAACGCCAAAGGAGTCGCGAGCAGGGCGAGAATCAACGTTTCCATGGACTACCCCCTCAGCTCGGACAGGTCGCGCGCATCGAGCGAGTGGGAGTCGTCCCAAATGCGACGCACGACGATGGACATGATGATGACGGCAAAGATGGCGTCGGTGGCGATACCGATCTCGATGATCTCGGGAGCGGTGGGGGCCAAAAGCGCGAGCGTCACATGGCTGCCGTTTTCCATAAGGCAGTATCCAAAGATCTGCTTCATGATGTTGCGCTGCGAAATGATGCAGGTGAGGCCCACAAAGAAGTGAGCGAAGCTAATAGCGAGCGCAGGCGTTGCGACCTCGGCCGTGGGCAGGCTGATCTGCGTCACGACGGCAAAGCAAATCGCGACCTCGACGGCGATGATGCAAATGGCCCACGCGGGCTTAAGGCCGGCCTTGAGCGATGCGTCGCTCGGCTCACCCATCTTCTTGTATGCGCGGTTGAGGATATAAGGGACCAGGACGACCTTGGTGATAAAGGCAGATCCGGCCCACATAAGCAGCTCCTGCGCACCGGTGGTGGCACCGAGCGTGGCGAGCAGCCCCACGAGCACCAGCGACTGCACTGCATACCAGCTGATGGCATGCTTGATGTTCTTGGAGACGACCACCATGGTGGACGTGACGATCAGAAGGCCGCCAAGGATGTTGACGATCGAATAACCCATGTCGTTCTACCTCCTAACCGATCCAGCTGGCCGAAAGCGGGCCGCTGACGATGACCATGATGATGAGCACGATGAACACAAACGCCATCGCGCGGGGAAGCGGGGCTCCCGCAGCGACCTCTTCGCTCGGCTCGCCGGGCAGGCAATAGCCCATCCACTTGAGGAACCAGGCAAAGGTGGCGACGGTCTCGGCGACCATAATGCACACGAGCACCAGGATCGCGACGTTGCAGGCACCCACAGAAAAGCCGCCGGCGATGATCTGGAACTTCGAGAAGAACGTGTTCATGGGCGGCACGCCGGCAATGGCGAGCGCCGCGACACCGAAGCCCACGCCCGAGATCGGGTACTTCTTTACGATGCCGCGAAGCTTGGGCAGCATACGCGTGCCGAGCGTAAAGGAGAACGAACCGGCGATCAGGAAGAACAGCGTCTTGGCGAAAGCATGGTTAAAGATGTGGCACACGGCGCCATCAAAGGCCAGCTGGCTGCCAAAGACCGAAAGGCCCAGACCAAAGAACACATAGGAGAGCTGGGCGATCGTGGAGAAGGCCAGCAGGCGCTTCATGTCCTTTTGCGGCAGGTACATAAGGAAACCAAAGAGCATGGTGACCATGGCGTCGATAATGGCGACCCAGCCCACGATCTCGGGAATCTCGCCGGCAGAGACGAGTGCGCGCGCGAACACGCACACGCCGACCTTGACCATCGAGGCGCCATGCAGGTAGGCCGAAACAGGCGTCGGCGCCTCCATGGCCGAAGGCAGCCACATGTACATGGGGACCTGCGCGGACTTGGCCCAAGCGGCAAAGAGCACCAGCAGAAGGACGATAGCCTTGAGCTTGGCGTCGAGGCCGGCAATCGCGGTGATGGCGAAGGTGCCGGTGTGGGCAAACACGATGGCGGCGCCAAGATACAGGCCGAGCGCACCGATATGCGTGATGATCAGGGCCTTCATGCCGGCCTTCTTGGCCGTAGGCGACATGTAGTAGCTGATGAGGCCCCAAGAGCAGGCACCCGTGATCTCAAAGAACACGAGCTGGCCCAAAAGGGTCGAGCTGTACACGAGGCCGGCCATGGCGCCGATGAAGGTCGCGAGATACGCGTAGAAGCGACGACGCGGTGCGTCGGGATGCTCACGGTTATTCTCGCTCATATAGGGAATCGAATAGATCACGACAAGCAGGCCGATACCCACAAAGGCGGGCGCAAGCAGCGTGCTCATGCGATCGAAGGTGAATCCCATGACGAGGGTCTGCCCAAACGAGATCAGGGGGACCTGAGTGTCGGGCATGCCGGCGCCAGCGAAATTCGCGGCGAGGGCGATGGTGCAGACCGTCGAGACGGCGGCACCCAAAACGCTGAACCACTTGGCGTACGGACGGGGGAACAGGGCGACGAGCACCGAGGCCACCATCGGGGCCGCGATAGCGACCAAGCCGAGAAGGGACAGACTGACTGCAAATGACATTGTTTCTCCCTTCTCCTACACGCCTACGACCACGAAGACAAACGCCAGAACGGCGATGCCCACAACGGCCCAGGTCTGATTACCGAGTACCTTAAAACGCGAGCGCGAGCAGGAGTTCTCGATCACGCCGCATACGACAAAGTCGACCAGGCACTTCACCAGGAAGATGACGGCGCCCAGAACGGCAGCGGCGCCCACAGTCGCGGGCTCGCCCCAAGGGATGAAGATCGCGCAGAACCAAGCGACGACCAGGACCTGTTTCATGGACATGGCAAGCTTGGCCATGGCGAGCGACGGGCCGGAAAGCTCGGCAAGCGGACCCTCCTGAAGCTCCTGCTCGGCCTCGGCCTGATCAAAGGGCAGCTTGCCGAGTTCCATGTAGCAGGCAATCGCAAAGGCGATGCCGGCGAGGATCACGGCGACCGGCGCGTCGATGGCGCCCGTCATGATGTGCTGACCCATGGTGGCGATATCGGTGGAGCCGCACACCAGGGCGGCGGCAAACAACGCCAGCAGCATGGACGGCTCGATGAGCACGCTCATGAGCAGCTCGCGGACGCCGCCGATACCGGCGTAGGCGTTGGACGAATCCACACCGCAGAGGGCGAAGAAGAAGCGGGCGAGCGCCAGGCTGTACATGATGGTGATGGCGTCACCAAAGACCGGGATGGGGCTTTGTGCCGTAAAGAGCGGCAGACCCATCGCGAGCATAAAGGCGACGGCGAAGAACAGCGGCGGCATGATGCGCAGCGCAAAGCTCGCATCCTCGCTCTGGGACTCGGGGCGCGCAAAGAGCTTGGCCAGGTCGCGGTAGTCCTGCATGATGCTGGGGCCGCGACGGTTGTGCATCTTGGCGCGGATCACGCGGCCGAGACCGGAGAAGAACGGTGCGACGGCCATGACGACCACGCCCTGCAGAACGGCAAGTACGATGTTGTTCATGCTCTCCCCTCCTTAACCCATTTGCACGGCGAGCACGAGGAACACCACGAGTGCCGCGACGATGTAGCAGATATAGATGCTGTAGTTGCCGCCCTCGAGCTTAGTCGCAAGGTCGGCGAGCTTCTCGACACCCTTATGCGGGGCATCGACGAGAACCTTGTCGGGCACGGGCTCCACGGCCTCGGCCACACCGGTGAGCTTCTGGAAGAAGTGCGCGATGGACCAGCAGACAGCCGTGCAGCGGTCACGCAGCGTGTAGAGCGGCTGCATAAACCAGGAAACCTCGGAGGCAAAGGTCGTGGCCACGACGGGCATATGCTCGTTGGGAGCATAGCCGCATGCCCACGGCTGAGACTTCTGCACCTTGCCGACGGTCTTGAGCTTGCGATAACCGCAGGCAAGGCCGACGAGCACCACAAGCGCAATAGCGATCGCGGGCGTGGAGGTGGCAGCGCCGGAGTACTGGTTCATGAGTTCCATGCCCTCGGCGGCAAACACGCCACCGTAAGGATGCAGCACGGACGCGGCGACATCGACCAGCACGGGTGCGATCACGGGAGCGCCAATGCCCAGCACGACGCAGATGGCCGCAAGCAGCCCCTGCGCAAACACCATGGGGGCGGGAACCTCCTTGGCATTGGCCGCGGCCTCGGAGCGGGGCGCGGAGGCAAAGGAGACGCCATAGGCCTTGACGAAGCACGTGACAGCCAGCGCGCCGGTAATGGCAAGCGCGACGGCAGCGAACACGGCCACGATCATGACGGCCTTGTCGCCCTGCATGGCGGCGTTAAAGAGCGACTGGTAGGTCAACCACTCGGATACAAAGCCGTTGAAGGGCGGAATGGCCGAGATGGCAAGCGCGCCAATAAGGAAGCAGATGGCCGTTGCCGGCATACGACGGAACAGACCGCCCATCTTCTCCATATTGCGCGTACCCGTGGAGTACAGCAGCGCACCGGCGCCCAAGAACAGCTCGCCCTTAAACATCGCATGGTTAAACGTGTGGTAGAGGGCGGCCATCAGGGCCAGGACGGCGATGCCGACAGAGTTGAGCGCCATGGCGGCCATGGAAGCGCCGACGCCGAGCAGAATGATGCCGATGTTCTCGACGGAGTGATAGGCCAGCAGGCGCTTGATGTCATGCTCCTGCAGGGCGAAGGCCACGCCGAGGACCGACGAGATCGCACCGAAGACCATGACCATAAGGCCCCACCAGACCTGAACGCCCGAGGCGGAGAGCAGGTCGAGACCACCCTTGAGGATACCGAAGATACCGATCTTGATCATGCCGCCGGACATGAGGGCCGACACGTTGGACGGCGCCTCGGGATGCGCCTTGGGCAGCCAGCCGTGCAGCGGGATGATACCGGCCTTGGCGCCAAAGCCAAAGAAGGCGAGCACGAAGCACACGGATGCGACCGCGGGGCTAAACTGCGTGGCGCGGAAATCCGCAAAGGCAAACGAGCCACCGGCGAAGTTGGTCATGGTGAGGAAGCTCGCCATGATGAGCACAAAGCCCACGTGCGCGATCACAAAGTAGAGCCAACCGCCATGGATGGAGTTCTCGTTCTCCTCGATCACGACCAGGAAGTACGAGGTCAGCGACATGAGCTCAAAGGCGACCAGGAACCAAAACACGTTGTCGGCGGTGATGACGAGCATCATGGACGCCACGAAGGTGTTAAAGAAGAAACCGGCGCGGCCTTTTTTGCCCGGGTACTCATCAAAGTAGTTGAGACCGTAGATCGAGCCGGCAAACGCGAGCACCGAGATGAGCGCCACGAACAGGCCGGACAGCTGATTGAGCAGCAGCTGGAAATGGGCAAACGGGAAGAACACGATGGTGTCGACCGACGTGACATCGCCCAGCACGGCCTGGATACCGGCCACAAACGAAAGCACCGCGGCAACGGCGCCGATAAGGCAACCGGCGGTCTTGGCGGCGTTATCGGCCTTGATCAGCAGAACCGAGGCGAGCGCACCGATGCACGAGACGGCAAGCGATGCGATAAACAGCGTCATGCTATCCATTGTTTACGCTCCCTTCTGCTTTCTCGGACAGGCCCTGGGCCACAGCGGTAACGTCGACGACCAGACCGTTTTCGATCGAGCGCAGGCGCTTGGCCTCGTCGAGCTCGCGATCGGCCGAGCCGCCCATAACGGTCAGCGCCTTGGTGGGGCACGCCGCCACACAATGCGGGCCGTCCGGATCGAAGGCGCACAGGTCGCACTTGACAGCGCAGGTGTACTGACCAGGAGCCCACGTAAGCAGGCTGCTCAGGGACTTAGGATACGAAGGCGTCGGGTCGCACATGCCTGCGACACCGGCGATAGACGTGCCATCGGGATGGATGGCTCCGAAGGGGCACGCGATGGCGCACAGCCTGCACCCGATGCACTCCTGCTCCTTGACGTGGATGCGATCGCCATCGTGCTCGATGGCATTCACCGGGCAAACCTCGGCGCAGGGGGCACCCTCGCAATGGTGGCAGGCAAGGGCGGCCGAAATACCGCCGGTCTTCACGAGCGCCAGGCGCGGCGTATCCTGAAGACCCTGCATCCGGTGGGCGTCGGCACAGGCGGACTGGCATGTTCCGCAGCCGATGCACCTCTCCGGGTTGATGTCGATGAAGCGGTTCATCCCCACTTCCTTTCAAAATAACGGGCCGGGCTCCCGAACGTACGGGACGCCCGGCCCAAAAAGCCAACGAGAACGGGACTACACGATTTGATTCATGTGCGTCTCGTCGTCGAACTTGGCGGCGCCGGGCTCAACGTCCTGGGGAGCGGCGGCGTCCACCAGAGCCTGCTTGAGCTCGGTGTACTGACGCTCGACCTCGCCCTCTGCCCAGACCTGGTCGGCAATGGCGTCGACCTGGCAGGCGGAGAACTTGTCCTCGGGCGTATGCGAGACCGGGTCGACCTTGTGCATGGTCAGCTCGTTGCACTTGCCGATCCACCACTGGTAGGTCATATAGACCGTGCCCTTGTTGATACGGTCGCTCACGTCGGCGCGGCTGTATACCTGGCCGCGGCGGCTGTGAATCGAGACGATGTCGCCGTTCTTGATGCCGCGCGCCTGGGCGTCCGCGGGATTCATGCGGACAAAACCGGGCTCGTCGGCGAGCAGCGCCAGCGTCTTGCAGTTGCCGGTCATCGAGCGGCAGCTGTAGTGGCCAACCTCACGGACGGTGCACAGGATGAGCGGGTACTCATCGTCAGGAAGCTCGGAGGGCGCCTCCCAGTCGTGCGCCATCAGGTTGGCGCGGCCGTCCTTGGTGGTGAACTTGCCGCCTGCGAACATGTCGGCCGTACCGTGGTCGTTCACATCGGTGCTCTTGACCGGCCACTGGGCGTAGCCGCCCTCGGGGGCCATCTTCTCGTAGGTTGCGCCCACAAAGTTGGGGCACAGGCTAATGCACTCGTTCCAGATCTGCTCGGTGTTGTCGTAGTGCATGGGATAGCCCATGCGCGTGGACAGGTCCGCGAAGATCTCCCAGTCGTGGCGGCACTCGCCCTTGGGCGGAACGGCCGCGTCAAAGTGCTGGAAGCTACGGTCGGATGCGGTAAAGACACCCTCGTGCTCGCCCCAAGAGGTGGCAGGCAGGATGACGTCGGCGAGCATGGTCGTCTGCGTCATAAAGATGTCCTGGCAAATGAACAGATCCAGCTCGGAGAGCGTCTTGCGCATACCGGCCGAATCGGGCTCGGTCTGCACCGGGTCCTCGCCGTAGTTGTAGAAGCAGTGCACCTTGCCCTCGTCGACCAGGTGGCCCAGGTCGGTGAGCTTGTAGCCCTCCTCGAGTGGGAGCTTTTCCTCGGGCACGCCCCAAGCCTTGGCAAACTTGGCGCGCACGGCCGGGTCGGTGACCTTCTGGTAGCCAGGGTACAGGTTGGGCAGCATGCCCATATCGCAGGAGCCCTGGACGTTATTCTGGCCACGCACGGGCGCGAGACCGGAATTGGGTTTGCCGATCTGGCCGGCAACGCAGGCGATGGAGGCGATGGTGTGCACCGTCTTCAGGTTCTGCTTCTGCTGGCATACGCCCATGCCCCAGCCAATGATGGCAGAGGGCTTCGCCGTGGCGTACATCTCGGCAGCTTGGTGGATCAACGCGGGCTCAACACCCGTGATGTCCTGTACGGATTCGGGAGTGTAGTTCTTGATGGTCTCCCACCACTCGTCAAAGCCGTTCGTGTGCTCGGCGACGAATTCCTTGTCGTAGAGGCCATCGTTGACCAGACAGTTGGCAAAGGCGTTGAGGAACGCGACGTTGCAACCGTTCTTGATCGGAAGGTAGATATCGGCGATACGCGCGGTTTCGATATGGCGCGGGTCGGCGACGATGATCTTGCAACCCTTTTCTTTGGCTCGCACGATACGCCTTGCGACGATGGGGTGCGAATCGGCAGGGTTATAGCCGAAGAGGAAAATGCAGCCCGCATCCTCCATACCGGGGATGGAGCATGACATGCAACCTGAACCAACCGTGTCCATCAGACCGAGGACAGTAGGGCCGTGTCAAGTACGGGCGCAGTTGTCCACGCTGTGGGTGCCGATGCACGCACGCGTAAACTTCTGCATGACGTAGTTCGCCTCATTGCCGCCGCCTCGCGAAGAGCCGGTGGTCATGACAGCGTTAGGACCATATTCGTCAATTATGGCCTGCATCTTAGATGCGGTGAAATCCAGTGCCTCGTCCCAGCTTACGCGCTCAAGATCCGCGCCCTTAGTGCGGCGGATCATCGGGTGCAGTACGCGAGGAGTCAAGATCTTGGTGTCGTTGATGAAGTCGTAGCCGCTCATGCCTTTAAGGCACAGCTCGCCCTGATTGGTGATGCCGTTGAGCGGTTCGGTACCCACGACCTGGCCGTTTTGGACCAAGAGGTTAAACTGGCAACCGGCGCCGCAGTACGGGCAGATCACTTTATGCTTCTCCATGACACCCTCCTTCCTTTCTCTGCTACCGATTAATCGGTACGTATTTGACAATCGTTGGGCTTGTATGGCCGCCCGCCTACGCCTCGTTTTCGATGGTGGCGCGGGCACGCTCGGCAGTCAGCTCCGCCAGGCGTTCCTCGTCTACCAGGGTGAGGCCCTTGGTCGGGCACGCCTCGGCACACGCCGGACCGCCGGGACGGTCCACGCACAGGTCGCACTTGAGCACGAAGCTCTTAGTCTGCGACCCCACGCGAACGTCGCCCATCAAGACGGGGACCTGCGTGGTCGCCACGCTCACGGCACCAAAGGGGCAAGCCATGACGCAGCTTTTGCAGCCGATGCAGTTGTCCTCGTTGACGCCGATGCGATGGTTCTTTGGATCAAAGAACAGCGCCCCCGTAGGACATGCCTTGGCACACGGCGCGTCCTCGCAATGGTGGCAGGCCACCGGTGCGGAGATCTCGTACGTGCGCGTCACGCGCAGGCGCGGTGCGGCGATGTTGCCGGGAATGTCGTGCGCCTCGATGCACGCCGCCATACAGGTTTGGCACCCAATGCAGCGTGAGGAATCGGCTACGACTCGTTTATTGCCCATGTTGTTCACTCCCTCCTGAATCCCATGCCGGAGAGACCCTGTCGACGTTGCCCCGGACCGCCCGTGGTCCGGCATCGGCGTATCGAAAGCCTGCGGCGAAACAGACAATCGATGGAATCTCCCCAACGGTATACAGGTTGAATATACGCAGTTGCAGGCGGCAAACTTGGGCATAGGCCCTGCAATACGGGTGTATTGCAGGGGTTTTGGCAGGTTGGGATTATTCTCGGTGGACTATAAAGGGGAGTGTATTACACGCGTATCTGTTCAGGTTTTTCGCGCTCGCTTTTTGAGGATGTACTACGCTTGTAGTAATGTTTACACTCATTAACTGTAGTGAAATAAAGTAGTGATCACGCAGTCATTGCGCAGTCATTTTATTCGCATTCGACCGTCCGCAGCATGCCAGGAAAGGGAGGCCAGTGATGTCATCGACTCAAAAACGAGCCATCCTGCAGGTGCGCAT
>URKU01000010.1 GCA_900548515.1 uncultured Collinsella sp.
CGGCCAAGGTCGAGGCCCCGCGGGGCACGACCGCGGGCAGGGCGGAGTTCGGGCTGTACCAGGCCGCGCGGAGGCTGCTGGCCGCCCGCGCCGCGTGCGAAAGGAGGCTCTCATGATCCTCGACGCGGGCCTGCTGAGGGGATGGCCGAAGGAGCGCGCCGAGCTGTACGGCAAGCCCCACCTCGGGGCGAGGTACACGCACGACACGGCATACGAGCCGACGCAGGCCCGGTGCGCGGTGTGCGGTAGGCGCGCCTCCAACTGCCACCACGTCGCCCGCAGGTCGTGGGGAAAGACGTTCAGGCTCGTCACGCCAAACGGAGTGTGGGAGCTGCGCAGCCCGCTGTTCGCCCTGTGCGGCTCCGGCACGACCGGGTGCCACGGGAAGTTCCACGACGGCGGCCTCAGGGCCGAGTGGGTATGGCGCACCGGGGCGGCCGAGGAGGCATGGTGGTCCGGCACGATGCTCAGGGAGTACCCGCCGCACAGCCCCGACCTCTACATGTTCGGCTACTGGGCCATCACCGACCGTTACGGAAACGAGATCATCCGAGAGGTGAAATGACGATGGAGATCACCAACTGCGAGCAGTACGTGCTCGCCGAGCTTGACTACGAGCAGCGCCGCAACGAGCGCCTCGCGGCCGAGAACAACAAGCTGTTCAAGCAGCTCGACGCTATGACAAAGAGGGCGAACGGCTACAGCCGGATTATCAACCGCCCCAAGACGCCCATCGAGGCGCTGGCCGACAAGGTCATGCGCGAGGAGATGCTGACCCGCTTCACCTACGCCGAGGTCACGGACGTCAAGAGCGCGTTCAGCGGAAGGCTGCTCGACTTCGACGAATGGTGCCACGATGCGATGCGATATGTGGCGCTGGCGGACGGCGTCGGCGAGGAGGAGTTCATCCGGTTCATGCGCCGGGACCTCAAGAAGATCTACGACAAGAAGGTGGCCAGATGTGCCGAGTAGGGGCCGCCGTGCCCGACATGAGCGGCAGGTCAGGCCGATGAATGACGAGAGGGCCGTCGCCGCGGCCATCCACGCCGGGCTCCGGAGCGACGAGGTGACCGACCTCTACACGGGCGACTGCAGGGGCTGCGGCGAGTGCTGCTCGCGCTTCCTGCCCGTGAGCCCGTTCGACCGGGTGCGCCTCGAGGCGTACGTGCGCCGGAACGGAATCGTGCCCGCCGAGCCCAGGGCTGAGTACGACCTGCTGTGCCCGTACCTCACGGACGGGCGCGAGTGCTCGGTCTACGCCGCGAGGCCAGAGATCTGCCGCGCCTACCGGTGCGACAGGCACAAGAGGGGCGAGCTCGGAATGTTCTTCGGCGCGGAGTGCGCCGAGGTGACCGACATGCGCGCGCTCGCGGAATCAATGGCCGGCGACGTCTACGAATGCGAATAGGAACCGAATGAAAGGAATACCGATGACCGACGAGAAAAAGACCGGCGAGACGTTTGAGGCGCCATACCCCGGGACGCTTAGCTGGGCGGCGACGCGGTTGCTGGAGGCAATCGGCGATGCCGCGAAGGCCGTCGCCGAGATGCTGTGGGAGAGCATCTCCCGCGTGTTCCGAGACGCCCGCCGTCTCATGAGGAAGCTCGCGAAGGCGCTTGACCCGAAGTGGCAGCGTCGCAGCCGTCGCGCACTCGCCCGCTCGCGCCGCAACAACCTGTACCTGAAGAGTATCGGGAGGTGCCGGTGATGGGCGGCAAGTACAGGAAGGAGCGGGGGAATGGCTAGGAACGTCTACGGCGGCTACTGCCGCGAGTGCGGCAGGTGGACGCCTCCCGGGTTCGGGCACTTCGAGCGCTACCGCGGCGGCTGGCGCGTCCACTGCGTCGAGTGCGCGAGCGGGCGGAGGCTGCCGCCCGAGGGAGACCAGGCGGCGCAGGACATGCGGCGCCACGTCAGGAACATGGTGAACGACGGAAGGTACGGGAAGAGGGGATGCAGATGACGGGAGACGAGAGACCGGACATCTACGCGGACGGGCTCCGGGAGGAGCGCTGCGAGAACTGCTCGCACTGCGGCGTGATCAAGCTGCACACCATCCACGGCGTGGAGCGCACGGAGTACGAGTGCGGGCGCAGGCCCGAGTTCGTGCACAGGACGCAGGGGCTCGCCAGGTGCAACTACTGGACCGACGCGAGCTACGAGGTAGGTGAGGACTAATGGCAATTATCGAAATGTCCAAGGGCGTGACCCCATCCACGATCCCCGAGTATGCAACGCCCAACGAATGGGCCGAGGCTTTCAACGTGAGCCTGAGGACCGTCTACAGGATGTGCAAGGACGGGGAGCTAATGACCGTGAGGACGCCCGGCAGCATCCGCATCTGCCGCGACATGTCCTTTGTACTGCTGGGGCTAGATAGGTGATGGCAATGGCGAATATCGAGTTACCAAAAGATGCCGAGGGCCGCGAGATTCCGCTGGGCACCAAGGTGCTGTACAACAACATAGGCGTCGGGTACGAGGTGAACAGGTTCACGTTCGGATTCGATGTGATCACACACGAGGTCGAATGGACAGCCGAGTCCTACGGGACTGGGGACATGGTGTACCACTTACCTGCCAACTCCATGTACCTCGAGAAGCCGGACAGCCTCAAGCAGCTCGCGGAAGACCTCAACCGTGCGTGGGATGTGCACGGCAAAGGCTGCAGGGACATGCCGTGCCACTACGACAAGGACCGTGGCGAGTACTGCAACGATTGCAGGCTGTGCAGCCACGGGAAGATGAATTGCCTCGATGCCATGATGGCCGACATCGTATCGCGTGTGAACCGTCTGGCCGGTGATTCCGAATGATTGAGCTACCGAAAGACGCGGAAGGCCGTGAAATCCCGCTCGATACCAAAGTTCTGTACAACGAGGACGGCAAGTGTTTTAAGGTCAACCGCTTTACCTATTCTGTGGTACAGACGATGCCCGGCTTAAAGTGGGGCGTCGTGTTCATGGATTGCCAGTATGACTATTGCAGCTCCTTCTACCTCACGCCACCGGAGACGCCCGACAGCTGGGAGAAGCTGGAAGAGGACTTGGGCAAGATCGCGAACCATCAGACGGAAGTCGTCTGCCCTTATTACGACCGCGAAATAAAGGACTGCGAGGGCTGCAAACTCGAGGGCTACGGCTGCTCCTGCTCCCATGCCTTCTTGAAAGACGTTATGGCGCGCATCCGCAAGCTGAGGGGTGAGGACTGATGACGACGCACAGGCTCAAGATTCACGAGCAGTATGCCGATGCCGTCCTGAACGGAACCAAGACGCTCGAGGTTCGCAAGAACGACCGGGGTTACAAGGTCGGCGACAAGATCGTATTCGACGTCGTCACGAATGAAGGCTATGCCGTCGGGGCGGCGGCAAGGCACCCGCTCAACTGGGCGGCCTACCGAATCGACTACATCCTCGACGACTTCGAGGGCCTCGCCCAGAAATACGTGGCGCTGGCCATATCCAAGGAGGGCGAATGATTACCGATGATGTGCGCCGCGAGACGGCGAAGAGGTTACGCGAGAAAAAGAAGGAATTCTTCGGCGAACGCAGCTGGTTCCCGCAGGACCTGATTCTCTACCAGAGCATGTACCTCACGGCCATCGACGAGTGCCTTCCGGACGGCGAGTGCGGATTCGACGTCCTCGCCGAACTTATCGAGCCTGAGCCCGTCACGGGGGACACCTCGGACGGCTTCCACACGTTCGACGAGCTTTACCGCCATAGGGCCGTCCTGTTCTCATTCATCGTGACGTGCTTCCCCGGAGCCTCGTGGAAGTCCAGGCGGCATCATGACGGGACCATGTACGGCGGAATGTTCATCGTCGGCATCGAGACGCCCTGGGGGCAGGCGACGTACCACTACGACGTCGACAAATGCTGGGACATGTTCCCGTGCCAGGAGCTCGACCGCGCGCCGGAGTGGGACGGGCACACGCCGGATCAGGCAATCGAGCGCATTGAGCGCCTCGCGCGGAGGCTCGCCGCCGCGTGCATCGGCGAGAGGGCTGAAATCATGTCCTGTTGGAACGTCTACGACGACATGGCATACGGCTCCTGCGACAACGGCTTCAAGTGCTCGGTCTGCGGCTGCAAGGTCGAGGACGAGGAGCACTACCGCGTGAGCGGCGTCTGGAACTTCTGCCCGGGATGCGGGAGGAGGGTCGTGAAGCCATGAGTGCGGAGTACGTGCTGGACGCTGACAAGATCGCCCACTGGAGAGTCGACAACCACGTCCCGCTCAAGCAGCTGGCGCGAATTGCCGGTGTGAACCTCAGCAGCCTGAGCCACGCCATCCGCGGCGGCAGGGAAGTGAAGATGAACCTGCTGCTCAATCTGGCGGAGGCGATGGGCGAAGACCCGCGGGACATCGTGAAGCCCAAAGCACTTGCAAGTCAGGAGACAAAATGAGATTCGAGATCATTGAGCGCCACATCATCGACGTGCCGGACAGCGAGCTCACGGACGGCGGGCGCCCCCTGGGCAAGATGACGCTCGCTGAGGTTCTCGACGTCATCGCGGAGAACCCGCGCAGGTTCATCGAGCAGTACGAGATGTACCGCGAGGAGGTGATTCGCCTTGGGGGCAAGCTGTGAGCCGGGCTACAACCTCCCGGACGGATGCACCGACGCGGCAATCGACAGGCACTTCGGCGAGGGCAAGCCCACATGCGCCGAGTGCACCAAGATGTACGAGTGCTGCTGCGACTACGGCATCTGCGAGATAGAGTTCGACGACGCCTTCCGGGAGAAGTTCGACGGGGCGGACGCGGAGCCGGGCGACGTCGCCTACTGGGCGCTCCCGTGGATAGCGGACCACATGAGGGACATGCAGGAGGAAGCGTGCGACATGTTCTGTGGCTGATGCCGCTGGCGGCGCTCACCGCGCTGCTGGCGTGGGCGGCGAGGTCCGCATGGGCTCTCGCCGTGGTTTTGACCGTTCTCGTGCGCATGGTGTGCGGGTGAGATTGGAGGATTGAATGGACGGGATCGTAAGGCTGGCCGGCAAGCTCATCGGGTGCCTCATCGTGACGGCACTCGTGCTGCTGTGCGCCGCCGCCGTCGTGTGGTGCTGGCAGGTGCTCGCGGGGCTGGTCGCATGAGCGCCGGCGAGAGGGTGGCGCAGCAGCTCCGCGACGCCGCGGCCCTGCTGGAGTCAATGGTGGACGACGTGGCGGGGGACATCGACGAGAGGTTCGTGCTGCCTCCCATAACGCTCACCATCAAGATAGGAAGCACCGACGAGACCCCGACCCTGTCGGTGAAGAAGGACTACCTCGCGAGGAAGCGCCTGGCATGACGTGGAGCTCCAACGGCAACGCCGAGCGCAAGCTCAAGGCGAGGCTCCGCGCCGAGGGCAGGCCGTGCCACATATGCGGACAGCCCATAGACTACAGCCTGCCGCCCGGCACGCCGTGGAGCTTCGAGGCCGACCACGTGGTGCCGAGGGCGAGGGGCGGCGCGGTGCTGGACTACGCGAACCTCGACGCGGCGCACCGCATCTGCAACCAGAGGAAGGGCAAGCACATGCCGGGCGACGCGAGGCCCGTCGAGATAAGGCGCACGAGGCTGTTCTGAAGGCTCGAGACAACTGAATAGGCGGGGCTGAAAAGCCTAACTGGAGGCGCGGTCGTTTGCTCGGCTGCGCCTCACTGCTTTTTGGGGCGCTGAGCCGCCGATGGCGGGGGCATGGCCCCTCCCCGGGGGTGCACGGACACCCATCGCTGCCAGTGCCGATTTCCCCCCGCCCCATGACCCCAGGGCGGGGGTAGGCCGCGAATCTCACCCGCATCGCACAATGCGGGCACGAGAAAGGAGACCGGGATGCCGAAGATGCCGGAATCGGTCGCATCCGATGACTATCAATCGCAGATCTGGGCGAGCGTCACCGCATCGGGGCGCTTCTCCGACGAGGACGCGCCGAACATCGCGCTGCTGTGCTACTGGCATGCCGTGGCGAAGGCCGCGGAGGACGCGATGAGCAAGGGCAAGTCCGTGAAGGTGCTCGACCCCGTCGGCTACAAGCCCATCAAGGCGAAGAACGGGCGGCACGCCATCATGGAGCGCCCGCACCCTGCCGTGTCCGTGCTCAAGCAGGCGACCGCCGAGATACGCGCGCTCAACGAGCTGCTCGGGCTGTCGCGCAAGGCAGTGCCCATCCAGGTGCAGCAGGCGCGTCCGCAGAGCGACGGCGCTAGGGTGCTGAGCCTGATGTTCGCCGACCGCGAGCGCAAGGCCAAGGCGGCGGGTGCCTGATGGAGCCCAGGCAGACGCCGACATACGAGGCTAACGTCCCTGAGGACCTCAGCGGCGACGGCGAGATGGCCTGCGAGCTCGCGACCGCCTACTTCGGCGACCCGCTGCCGTGGCAGCCGCACCTGCTCGACGCGATGCTGGCCCGCGACGCGCGCGACAAGTACCTGCTGCGCACGCTGGGCATCTCCATCCCGCGCCAGAACGGAAAGAGCTGGGTGGTTCGAGCCCGCTGCTTCTACGGCGCGCTCAACGGCGAGAAGATCCTGTACACCTGCCAGCACGGCGACACCTCCGACCAGATGTTCAAGGAGCTGTCCCAGCCGTTCGAGGACGAGGACGAGACCGAGCTGCATGACCTCCTGCTCGCCGTGCGCAAGACGAACGGGCAGCAGGCCATCAGCCTCAAGAACGGCGGCCTCATCCGCTTCACCACCCGCACCAACTCGCTGGCTCGAGGCAAGACCTACGACGTGCTCATCTACGACGAGGCGCAGGAGCTCACGGACACACAGCAGGCGGCGTCCCTGCCGGCAATCTCGGCGAGCGCGATGCACAACCCGCAGACCATCTACCTCGGAACGCCGCCAGGCCCCGACAACGTCGGCACGGTGTTCCGCGACCTCCACGACGACGTGCACGACGGCGAGTCCGAGATGGCGTGGATCGAGTGGGGCGCGGACGAGATAGGCGACGTCCACGACGAGTCCCGCTGGTACGAGTACAACCCGTCCATGGGCACCGTGCTCAACTACGAGGCCGTCAAGGGCGAGTCCGAGCAGATGCAGCCCGACGTGTTCGCGCGCGAGCGCCTCGGGTGGTGGGCGAAGACGGGAGGCTCGCTCCTCTACGCCCTGTCCTCCAAGAAGTGGGACGGGTGCCGACGCGACTCAGCGCCCACTGACGGAAAGCTCGCCTTCGGCGTGAAGTTCTCCGCAGACGGCTCCAACGCCGCGGTGTCCTGGGCGCTCGCCGACAGGGACGGACCGTCCTACGTCGAGCTGTACGACGTGATGGGCGCTTCGGGCGGAACGGTCGCGATCTCGGACATGCTCCTGCGCAACCGAGATGAGATCGCGTGCGTCTGCATCGACGGCAAGTCCGGAGCGGACGCGCTCAAGCGGCGGATGCTCGACGGCGGCTTCAGCAAGTGCGCGCTCGTGATGGGCACGCCCGCAATCGTGCAGGCTGCGGCGTCGATGCTCAAGGACGAGGTCGACTCGGGCACGCTGTCTCACATCGAGTCGCCGGCGCTCGACGACTCGGCGCGCAAGTCGCTCAAGCGCGACATAGGCAGGGACGGATGGGGCTTCGCGGACGGCCCCGACTCCATCGCCGCCCCCATCGAGTCCGCATCGCTCGCCCTCTGGGCGGCGAGAACCACGAAGCGAGACCCGCGAAGGGAACAGGAGGCCAGCTTCTGATGGCAGCAGTGAACATGGAACTGGCGGGGCAGGTAGCATCCGCCGCAGGCTTGGAGCCGGGCGACGCGGCGCTCGTCCGCGAGCTCATGACCGTCTGGCGCGAGCATCGAGCCAGCAACCTCGAGCGCGAGGACTACTACCTCGGGCACGTGTCGGTGAAGGACCTCGGCATCGCCATGCCGGCGAGCCTCGCCAAGAAGATCAACCCGCGCGTGGACTGGCCCCGCAAGGCCGTGCACGCACTCGCCGACCGCTCCATCTTCAACGGTTATACGTGCGCGGATGAGCAGACGAGCAAGGCCCTCCGCGCCATCTGCGAGTCGAACCAGCTAGAGCGCCTCTACCGCAAGAACCTCATCGGCGAGCTGAAGCACTGCTGCGGCTTCTGGACCGTGACAGACGGCGGCGGCTACCCGGTCATCTCGGCGTACCCCGCCACCGCGGCGGCGGCGCTCTGGGACGACGCTCGCAAGGCCATCAGGGCGGGACTCGTCGTGGCTGAGTCCAAGAAGATGCCCGGCGACACCGAGCGCGTGCCGACCGTGGTGCACCTGCTCACCGACGACAGCCTCGTGGTGCTCACGCGCGACGGCGGCTCGTGGGTAGCCGAGTACCGCGAGCACTCGATGGGGCGCTGCCTCATGGAGCCGATGGCACACGGCGCGACGCTCGAGCGCCCCTTCGGCACCTCGCGCATAAGCCGCTCCGTGATGAGCATCACCGACGACGCCATCCGGCAGCGCGCCCGAATGGAGGTCGCCGCCGAGGCCGCGACCCTGCCGCAGACTTGGCTACTGGGCACCTACAAGAAGATGCTCAACGACGGCAACAAGTACGACGCCTCGATGGGCGCGGTCAACGAGATCACGAAAGACCAGGACGGCGACAAGCCCACGGTCTGGCAGTCCGCGCAGCTCCAGATGGCACCGCTCACGGAGTACCTGCGCCAGCTCGCCTGCCAGATGTCGGCCGTGACCAACGTGCCGGTGAGCTTCTTCGGCGTGTCCAACGACAACCCGTCCTCCTCGGACGCTATCGCCGCGTCCCTGGAGCCCTTGGTCATCGACGCCAAGAACCTCAACCGCGACAACGGCACGGCGCTGCGCAACGTGGCCTACATGGCGCTCGCCGTGGCGAACGGCACCGATTTCGCCACCGAGCGCGACGCGGGGCATGAGATCAACCCGCGATTCCTGTCCCCGGCGTACCCGTCCACGGTGAGCCTGTCCGACGCGCTGCTCAAGCAGGTGCAGGCGCTCCCGAAGCTCGCCAACTCCACGGTGGCCTACGAGATGCTCGACTACACGGACGAGCAGATCCAGCGCATCGAGTCGGATGCCAAGAAGGCGCAGGCGGGCGCGGCTATCGCATCGCTGTTCGAGCCGAAGGAGGGCGAGAATGGCGGCGGTGCCGACTAGCCTGCTGGACGAGCTGACCGATGAGGTGAACGCGCTGTCGGCAGACGCCCAGGCGAAGGTGAGGCCGGCGCTCGAGTCCCTGCTGTCGAGCTGGGAGCGCGGAGGTGGCGGCGATGTCGCCTCTCTCCGCGAGAGGGCCTACGAGACGATCGAGGCGGTGCTCGGGTACTACGCCGACACGTGCGCCGCCGCGAGGGCCGCAGAATACTACGACGCGGTCAGGGCGTCGCAGGGCTTCCCCGGGAAGTATCGGGCGGTCGCCGAGTCCATGCGAGACCCGGACGCCACGCTCGGCGCGGTTAGATATTTCATCGGCAAGGTCGTCGAGGGCGCCCCCGAGGTCTTTGTCTCGCGGTGCGTCACGAGGGTCGACGAGGAGATCAGGCGCGCCGCCAACAGGTGCGTCGCCCACAACGCGCGCAAAGACCCGGCGAAGCCGTGGTACGCCCGCGTTCCCCGTGGCGAGACGTGCGGGTTCTGCCTCATGCTCGCGTCGTTCGGCTTCTACGCCAAGACCGAGGCGGCGGCGGAGCACTCGCACGCGCACTGCGACTGCCGAATCGTTCCCGGCTTCGACGGGGTGACCACAGTCAAGGGATACGACCCTGACGGGATGTACGATAGGTATAACGACTGCCTGGCCGCGCTCGGAGGCCGCGACGGCATCGCCTCCGACTGGTACGCAATGCCGGAGGACGAACGCGAAGCGCTCGTGAGGCGCCACGGCAACAAGGAGGGGAAGGCGTACACCGCCTACCTCAACAACCGCGTCGCATCAGAGATAGAGCTACGCGACCCGTCCTGGTACGCCGGCGGCGAGCATAAGGGCATAACGTTCACGGACGATGCGGTGAGGCGCGACAAGGTAAAGAGGTGGAGGGTAGACCCCGGAGAGAGGAGAACCGCAGAGAAGTTAGCGACTCTGGGCTACAAGACTGAGTTCTGGGAAGACGAGGTGCACCTGAAGAGCGAGAACGCGCAGGGAAAAACGACCGTAAGCCGCGCCGACCTGTCCACAGGCATCGAAATCAAGACCGTGTACACGTCGAAATCGGAGAACACGTTCAAGTCGCACATGAAGTCCGTGGCCAACAAGAGCGGGGTGCGGTTCGCCGTCTTCGACGTCAGCGAGAACAAGTCGGTCACCGACAGCCAAGCCGAAGCGTGGATACGCAAGTACATGAAGAGGTACGGAATCTCTGAGGTGCGGATGCTGGGGCACGACGGGTCGCTCCAAACGATAAAAAAATAGGCGGGAGCTGCATGTCTCAATAGGTGAGTCAAACAGCTTCCGCCTAACCCCATCATACCGCATGGCCGCCCACGGGCGGCTTTTTTCATGCCGAAAAACGCCAAACAGGCCAAATCTCACGCCCGTAGGACACTGCCGCGCGACAGGGCCGCACGGCCCGAAACGCACATCTAAGGGGCTCGGCCGCACGGCTGGCCCGACGGGCCGCACGGTCCGGGAAAGGACGCGACATGGCAGCAGAGACCAACACGGAGCCAACGGGCGGTACGGAGCCGACCGGGGGCGAGGAGCCCGACTACAAGGCGCTCTACGAGGCCGAGAAGGCGCACTCCCGCAAGTGGGAGAAGCAGGCCAAGGCCAACAAGAGCGCGGCAAGCGCACTCGACGAGGCCAACCAGGCGAAGAAGACCGCCGACGAGAAGGTCGCGGAGCTCGAGAAGCGACTCGACGCCAAGGAGAAGGCCGAGGCACGAGCCAAGACCGCAGCCAAGGTCGCGCAGGAGAAGGGAGTCCCCGCCGAGCTCATCGTCGGCGAGGACGAGGAGAGCATGGCCGCATGGTGCGACAAGATGCTCGCCGCATTCAAGACAAAGCCCGCGCCGCGAGTGGAGAAGCCCGGCAGCTTCGACAAGGGCGGCAAGGGCGGGGACGAGGCGCTGCGAGACTTCGCCAAGCGCCTCCTGAAGTAAGCCAAACCCGAAGAAAGGCACAGAAATGGCTGCAAACGACACCCAGAAAATCAAGCTGCCGTCCAGCGTGGTATCCACCATCATCGGCAAGGTGAAGGACACCTCCACCATCGCCACGCTGAGCCCCAGCACCCCGCAGAAGTTCGCGGACACGACCTACCTCGTGTTCAACCCGACCGCAGAGGCCGAGGTCGTCGCCGAGGGCGGCAAGAAGTCCGGCTCCGAGATCTCCACCGACCCCGTGGTCGCAAAGCGCGCCAAGATCGTCACGACCACGCGCGTCTCCGACGAGCTGAAGTGGGCCGACGAGGACAACCAGCTGGAGATCATCTCCAACATCATCGCCGACCAGACCGCCGCCGCGGGCCGCGCGCTCGACTACATCGTCTACCACGCCATCAACCCCAAGACCGGCCTCGGCCTCACGGGCTACACCGCCCTGACCGCTGACAAGGACGTCCACAGCGTCGCCAAGACCGACTCCCCGGTCGACGACATCGACTCCCTCTCCGACGCCCTGCTCGACTACGGCATCAACGGCATCGCCATGAGCCGCCAGTTCGCCTCCGAGCTGCGCAAGCTGCGCGTGCCCGCCACCGGGCAGCGCCTGTACCCCGAGGTGCCGCTTTCCCTCAACGTGGGCAACCTCGACGGCATCCCCGCCTCCGTGTCCGGCACCGTGAACGGCCGTCTCGCCAAGACCCCGACCAAGGTCTCCGCGATCATGGGCGACTTCTCCGCAATCAAGTGGGGCATGGTCCGCGACATCACCGCCGAGGTCATCGAGTACGGCGACCCCGACAACACCGGTCAGGACCTGAAGGGCTACAACCAGATCGCCTACCGCACCGAGGCCGTCCTGGCATACGCGGTACTCGACCCGAAGGCCTTCGCCGTCCTCAAGAGCGCCTAGGGGGTACCGAGATGGCTCAGCTAGTCCAGAAATTCATCGTGGAGGACGTGGGCAAGGCGTCCAGCATCCTCCCGCAGCACGTGGCGCTCGTCTCGCCCGACGGCAAGCCGCTCGTCGTGCCAAAGAAGGTCGCCAACCCCGGCGCCAGCCCGACCGTCGCGAAGGTCGTGCAGGCCCTCGTCGACGCCGGGATCATGGAGGCCGAGTAATGATGGCCGCGCTCGCCAGCGTCGACGACTACAAGGCCCGCTACGGCGAGCCCGCGGACTCGCCGCGCACCGAGGTGCTGCTGCAGGACGCATCAGACCTGATGCTCGCGGCATTCGAGGACCGAATCGGCGAGTACACCGAGGGGGCGTGCCCGACATTCGACCGAGCGGCCCCCGCCGTGTGCTGCCTGCTCGTCAACCGCGTGCTCTCGGCACCGTCCGCGATGGCCGGCGCCACGCAGTACAGCCAGGGGGCGGGCATCTATACGGCATCGGTGACCTACGGCTCGGCGCTCGGCGATATGTACCTAGGTAAGAGCGACCTCAGGCGCCTCGGCCTCACCGGTCAGGCGCTCGGGTCGCTCACGCCGCTGGAGAGGGGAGGGGTGACCGAATGATGTGCCTCATCTCCGGCGAGACCGTGACCGTGCGCAATGCGGCCCAGTCATACGACGAGCTTGGCGAGCCTGCCGGCGAGACGGTGTCCGAGGAGGCGGTCGACAACGTCGTCGTGTGCCCCGGCGCGACCGCCGACCTCGACTCGACGCGCCCGAACGGCGTGACGGTCGCCTATACGCTCTGCTTCCCGAAGGGCGCAGACGTTGACCTCAAGGACGCGACGGTCACGGTGCGCGGCACCGACTACAAGGTGGTCGGCGACCCCAAGCGATACACCGCGGCCAATACGCCCGGCCCCTGGGACCTCACCTGCGAGGTGACCCGAACCGATGGCTAAGGCGAAGTGCGAGGTCAAGATCAAGTGGAAGGGCTGGAACCGCGGCGGATACGCCGAGGTCATGAACGGCTGGGGCGTGCAGGCCATGCTCGACCAGAAGGCAAACGCCGCCGCTGCCGCATGCAACTCCACGTTCACGCCGAAGTACGGCGAGAGCGGTTACAGCACCGCGACCATAGGCGGCTCGCTTGCGAGGGGCCGCGTCGTCTACACGGACAGCAAGCATGCCAACGTGAGCGAGCGCAGGCATAACCGGCTGCAATCGGCATTCGGAGGTGACTGATGGACATCGAGAGGGTGGTCGCCAAGCGGCTCATGGACGCGACCGGCATCAAGTGCGTGCCGGACGTGCCGCGCGAGAGACCCGATGAGTTCGTCCAGGTCACCCTTGCCGCCACGAGCGCGACACGGTTCATCCAGTCCCCGCGCGTGCTCGCCACGTCGTGGGCGAAGACCCGCAGGCGCGCACGCGAGATCGCCGAGGCCGTCGAGCGGGCGTGCGCCGCCATCGAGGACGAGCCGAACGTGTTCTCGGCCGTTCCCGACGGCACGTACCGATGGGACGACCCCGACACGGGGGCTCCCAGATACCAGACGAACATCAACCTGACCATCTGCGAATAAGGAGCAATCATGGCAGAAAGCAACAAAAACAACGTCGCCAACGTCTCCAGCGCCAAGGGAGTAAAGGGCGGTTACATCTTCACCGCGCCCGCCGGAACGGCGCTGCCGACCGACTACAAGACCGCGCTGCCCGCTGCGTGGAAATGCCTCGGCTACATCAGCGAGGACGGCTACGTCGAGACGCTCGACACCGACTCCGAGGACATCAAGGACATGAACGGCGACCTCATGGCCTCGCCGCAGACCTCCCGTGTCGAGAGCGCACAGCTCACGCTCGCCGAGATCAAGGCCGCCACCCTCAAGGTCATGTACGGCTCCGACAACGTCAAGGACGAGGAGGGCATGATCACGGTCAAGCACAACGGCAACTCCGACGAGACGTGGCCGGCCGTGCTCGAGCTCGTGCTCAAGGACGGACGACGCTGGCGCAAGGTCGTCCCCAACGCCCAGTCCTCCGAGCTGGACGACCTCACCCTCGCCGTCGGCGAGCTCGCCGCGCGCGCCCTCACGGTCAAGTACCTCACGGACGATGCCGGTAACACCTGCTACGACTACATCCAGTCCACTGAGACCGCTGCCGTCAAGGCCGCCGAGACCGCGGAGGACAAGTAATGACCGAGCTCACATTCACCATCCCGGGCATCGATGGGGAGTTCACCGCTGACTACGACGAGCTCACCTCCTACAAGACCAACAAGCAGTTCGCCAAGAGCGAGACCGAGCCCGCCGGCATGTTCGATGCATTCGAGCGCGTGTTTGCCGGACATGACGAGGAGTACATGGAGCGCCTGGGCGGCTCCGTCGAGTTCACCGGCGTGCTCATGCAGGCCGCATTCGAGGCGGCGAAGGCAAAAAACTCCCAGGATTCGTCCTCGAGCTCGAAGGGCACCGCGCAGAAGTCGTAGCGGACTTCCGCCAGTACTACGGCATCGACCTCCCGCTCGAGGGCGGACCGGACGACCTCCGGCGCGCCGCCCTCCTGTGGGAGCAGCTGCCGAAGGAGTCGAGGTGCGCGCGCCGCATGTACCCGGAGCTCAAATGGAGCGAGGAGACGTACATGCTCTGGCGCATCGAGCACCAGCTCAGGAGCCTCGCTTGGGGACTGAGCGACAAGAAGCACCGGCCGCCGCAGGAGCCGCAGCCGCTCAAGACGCCCGGGCAGCTCGCGGAGCTCAAGAGGCACCAGCGCAACGCCCTCGCGAACAGGGCGGAAATCGACGAGATTCTAGGATTAGGAGGACGGGATGGCGACTAGCGTAGGCTCGGCATGCATCACGCTCATGCCGTCCATGAAGGGCTTCGCCGGCAGCATCTGCTCGGAGTTCGGCGACACGGGCTCCAAGGCCGGAAAGTCATTCGGCGACTCGATGACCTCCGGCGTGGACGGCGGGGTCAAGCGCTCGGGCGGGCTGCTGAACGGGCTCGGCACCGTCGCAAGGGGCGTGGGCACCGTCGCCGCGGCTGGCATGGGCGCGCTCACCACGGCGGTGACCGCAATCGGCGGCGCTGCGGTATCCGCATACGCCGACTACGAGCAGCTGGTCGGCGGCGTCGATACGCTCTTCGGCTCCGCGTCCGGCAAACTGCAGGGATACGCCGCGGATGCGTACAAGACGTGCGGCATGAGCGCAAACCAATACATGACCCAGGCGACCAGCTTCGCCGCATCGCTCGTGAGCTCGTGCGGCGGCGACGTGGCGAAGGCCGCCGAGTCCGCCAACACAGCGATGGGCGACATGGCGGACAACGTCAACAAGATGGGCTCGGACATGGCCGACGTCCAGAACGCCTACCAAGGTTTTGCCAAGCAAAACTACACGATGCTGGACAACCTGAAGCTGGGCTACGGCGGCACGAAGTCCGAGATGGAGCGACTCATCGCGGACGCCAACAAGCTGCGCGCGGCGCAGGGCAAGACCGCCGACCTCACCATCGACAGCTACGCCGACGTGGTCGAGGCCATCCACACCGTGCAGTCCGAGATGGGCATCACCGGCACGACCTCCAAGGAGGCCGCGACGACCATCTCCGGCTCCATCGGCATGGCCAAGGCATCATGGGAGAACTTCCTCACCGGCCTTGGCCGAGACGACGTGGACTTCTCGCAGCTCACCGAGCAGCTGCTCATGTCCGTCGGCGCGGTCGCCAAGAACATCGCGCCGCGCGTCGCCCAGATCGGGCAGGGCATCATCAATGCGCTCCCCGCGGCGCTCTCCGGCATCGCGTCGGTGCTCACACCCATCGTGTCCGAGGCGCTCGCCACGGCGTGGAACATCGCCGTCGGGGCGCTCGCCGGCATCGGGATCAAGCTGCCGAAGGTGGACTCCTCGCAGATCTGCTCGGCGCTTCAGGCCATCCTTGGCGTGGCCACGTCCGTCGGTAACGGCATCAAGGCGGCAATCGGGTTCATCGCGCCGCTCATCGCGCCAATCGGCACGGCGCTGCTCAACATCGCGCAGGCCGTGCTGCCGGTGCTCTCAACCGGCATACAGGTGGTGCTCGGCATCGTGCAGGCGCTGTCGCCGGTCATCGGCTTCCTGGTCACCGTCATCGCTGACGTGATGACGACCGTCTCGCAGCTCGTCGCCATCGCCATGCCCGCCGTGCAGTCCGTGCTGTCGGCGGTGCTGGCTGCGATGCCGCTCATCCAGGGCGCGATTCAGGTGGCGATGGGCATCATCTCCGCCGTCTGGAACGCAGTCTGGCCGGTGATCTCCGCTGTCCTGACCGGCGTGATGGATGCAATCTCCACTGCCGTCCAGGTCGCGATGGCCGTGGTGCAGACAGTCATCTCCACGGTCACCGCCGCGATAAGCGGAGACTGGGATACGGTCTGGAACACCATCAAGTCGGTAGCCGAGCTCGTCTGGTCTCAGATAGAGTTCGCCGTGCGAGCGGCCATCGGGGTCGTCGAGTCCGTGATAACGTCCACGCTCGATGGAATCAGCTCGATTTGGTCAAGCGTGTGGGACACCGTCCGCGACTTCGCCGAGGTGGTCTGGGGACGCATCAAGTTTGCCGTCAACTCGGCGATAAATCAGGTCAGCGGCGTGATCAGCTCCGTGCTCAACAGCATCAGCTCCACGTGGTCGAGCATGTGGGGGAGCATCAAGAGCGCCTGCTCGTCCATCTGGGAGGGCATCAAGAGCGCGGCGTCCAACGGAATCAACTCCGTCTACAGGACCGTCACGAGCATCAAAGGCAAGATCACCGGGTTCTTCTCGGGTGCGCGCAACTGGCTCTTCAACTCCGGCAAGTCGATACTCAACGGCCTGAAGGACGGCATCATGTCCGCTATCGGCTCGGTGACCTCGGCGGTCTCCGGCGCAGTATCCAGAATCCGCTCCTTCTTCCCGTTCTCGCCGGCAAAGGTCGGCCCCTTCTCCGGGCACGGCTACACGACCTTCTCGGGCAAGGCCCTCATGCAGGGCTGGGCGCAGGGCATCGGCTCCGGCACCGGCACCGTGGTCTCCGCCATCAGCGGCGCCATGGACACCGCGCAGGGGATGCTCTCGACGGGTCTGACCGTCGCTCCGTCCGCGGTCTACACTCCGGCGCGTCCCGAGGAGGATTCCGACGACGCCCTCGCCGGCATCCTGTCCGTCCTCGAGCAGATCCGGGACAAGGACGGAAACCTGTACATCGACTCGGAGCGCGTCTCCTCCGCCATCGCGATGCGCGGCAGGCACACGCTCGCCGCAAGGGGGTTCGCATGATATTCGGCGGAATCGACCTCACGCCGTACCTGCTGGTGACCAAGGTCACGAGACCGATTGTCCCCAAGGTGCGGCTCGATGAGACCGAGGTCCCGGGCATGGACGGCTCGCATATCCGCGCCACGGGCCTCGAGCCCGTCGAGATAGCGGTCGACTGCAACATCGTCGGCGGCTCCCTCGACGAGGTCGCCGAGGCAAGGGCCGTGCTCGCCTCGGCGCTGTCCGGCGGCGAGAAGGCCCTCGTGCTCGACGACGCTCCCGAGCGCTACATGCTTGCGCGCTACAGGGGAGGGGCGGAGCAGGGGCGCAACGCACACATGCCGAATCTCACGCTCGCGTTCTACTGTGCAGACCCCGCCGCCTACGGGCAGCGGCGCTCCGAGCAGGTGACGGCATCCCAGCGCGCCGTCGCCGCCGGGGGCAACTACAGGGCCTACCCTACGGTCACGTGCAAGCCCCCGGCAGGCTCGAGCTGGACAATCACCAACGTCTCGACCGGGCGGTTCGTCCGCGTCGAGGCGTCGTTCACGGGCGCACAGACCGTCGTGCTGGACATGCGTGCGGAGCGCTGCACGGTCAACGGCGCGGACTGGCCCGTGACCGTCGCGAGTGACTTCTTCTCGCTCGACGGCGTGCAGCAGATCAAGACGAGCGGCGGCACCGCGACGCTCGAATGGGAGGAGAGGTGGCTCTAGGTGCGAATTGACGTATACACGTGGCAGGACGCCTACGTATCGACAATCGGCCCCGAAGAGCTGCTCTCCCTCACCCATACCGACGAGCTCAACGGCGAGGACAGCGTGGACATCGTCACGACCTTCGCGCTCAAGCAGGGCTACCGCCTCGTGTGGGTCGACCGCCTCGGCAAGGTCCACGAGCACGTCTGCCAAGACCCCAAGGGCCTCCACGCCGGAGGCGATACGGTCTACACGGACACGGCGATCAACTCAATCTGCGAGACGTACGGCGACTATATCGAGGACAAGCGCCCCTACGGCTACGGCTTCTTGCAGGCGCTGAATGTCTGCCTTGGGCCGACCCGCTGGACCGCCGGAACGGTCGACCAGACCGGCACCGTCGACAAGGGCCTGACCTTCTACCACACCTCGGCGCGCGAGGCGCTCCAGTCAATCTTGAAATGCGGCGGTGAGCTTGAGACTGAAATCACCGTATCCGGCGGCAGGGTGACATCTCGCAGGGTGGGCATCCGCTCGCACCGAGGCGCGAAGGGCGGCCACCGCCGGTTCACCTACACCAAGGACCTGACATCGGTATCACGCACCGAGCACTACGGGGCGATCACTGCCTGCTACGGCTACGGCAAGGGTATCGAGACCGACACGGGCGGCTACGGCCGCAAGCTGACCTTCGGTGACATCAACAACGGCAAGAACTACGTGGAGGACGCGACCGCGCTCAGGCTGTACGGGCGACCCGACGGCAGGGACGGGCGCGCGCACGTGTTCGGACAATATGAAAATTCAAATTGCGAGGACGCGGCAACCCTGCTCGCCGAGACCCGCGCGTACCTCGACTCCCGCAAGGAGCCGGGAATGACCTACGAGGCCGACGTCGTCGACCTCGTGCAGTTCGGGCGCGAGTGGGAGGGCGTCGCCGTGGGCGACGACGTCCAGATCGTCGACACGTGCTTCTCCCCGGCGCTGCGCTGCGAGGGCCGCGTGACCAAGCTCGTGACCGACGAGCTTGGCGGCTCCATGCGCGTGACGCTCGGGAACGTGACCGAGACAATCACGGACATGTTGCTGGCTCAGCAGCAGAAAGTGTCCAGCCTGTCGAAGCGCTCGTCCAACTGGGACGTGGCGGCATCCACGCCGCCCGCATACCTCCAGCAGGTCATGGACAGCATGAATACGCAGTTCAGCCTCGCGGGCAACAGCTACGTCCATACGAGCTTCGAGCGCGGTCTGATCTTCGGCTCCGTGCCCCTCGACGCGGACGGCCGCTCGACGACCGGCGACGGCATGGCCATGCAGCTGTGCTCCCAGGGATTCCGCATCGCCTCCGGCTGCAAAGCCGACGGCTCGTGGGACTGGCGCACCTTCGGCACCGGCGCGGGCTTCACGGCCGACCTCATCACGGTCGGCACGCTCATGGGCGACCTGATCAAGGCCGGAACCATCCAAGACAGGAGCGGCAAGAACTACTGGAACCTCGACGAGAGCGAGGTCAATCTAGGCCCCGGCGCCAAGCTCGACGGCAAGGACATCGCCGTCGCCGATGCCGTGATAGCGTCGGTGGACGTCGAGTACGCCCAGGGAACGTCGCGCGTCACCGAGCCGCAGGGCGGATGGCAGACCACGGCGCCGCAATGGGTGTCGGGCAAGTACATCTGGACGCGCACCAAGACCACCATGCAGTCCGGCGACATCGAGTACAGCGAGCCCGTGTGCATCAGCGGCATCGATGGCGCCAAGGGCGACAAGGGCTCGACCGGTACCGGCGTGCGCGGCATCGTCGAGCAGTACTACCTCTCCACGAGCTCCACGGCGCAGTCCGGCGGCAGCTGGTCGGAGGCCCAGCCCGCGTGGGCGAAGGGCAAGTACATCTGGACACGCAGCAAGATCGCGTGGACGGACGGCTCGGTCACCTACACCGCGCCGTGCCTCGCCAAGGCCATCAACGGCTCCAACCAGATGGCCGGCAGCGCCATCGCGGCGCGCGTAAAGCTCTACGCGAGGAACCAGTCGGACAGCGTGCCGCCGATTAATGCGCAGAACCCAGAGCTGGGATGGTCCGAGGACCTCCCGCAATGGTCGAACGGATATTTCGTCTGGTCGATGGAACGCGTCACATACGGCGACGGCAGCGTCACCCACACGGCGCCGGTGCTGGAGGCCGCGTACAACAAGGCCTACCAGAGCGCGCACGACCTCACGGGTTCGCTCAATGGCCTCGACACGACGGTGCAGGACCTCGCCAAAGACGGTGTGGTGACCGAAGCGGAGAAGGCGGCGGTCAAGAAGGCCAAGCAGGACGTCGAAAAGGAGCGCGAGGAGCTCACGAGCCAGTACAACGCGCTGAAGTCGAACAAGGACCTCAGTGCCAAGTTCCTCTCGACCGTCCTCGGTCCCCGCTACACCAAGGCCTTCGGCACGACCGACGAGGGCGGCACGTACGGCGCCTACGCCGACAAGGTCGACAAGGTGATCAAGTGCAAGACCGCCGAGGAGCTCAAGGTTGCAATGGACGAGTACGACGCGGCCTACGGCGCATACTCGACCGCCGTGAGGGACTATGCCGAGGCCGCGACCGGGGCGCGACATGCCATCGAGCAGAAGAACGCATCGGACTACGCCGACGGCATCCTGAGCGCCTACGACGAGCAGATGGACCAGAAGGCCATCTTCGACCGCCTGACGAACGGCGGCGCAGACCAGGGGCTCTACATGAGCAACAACAGGGTCTACGTCAACGCGACATACATCGCAACCGGGACTCTCGCGGACGCAAAGGGGCGCAACTCGTGGAACCTCAAGGAAGGCGTGCTGACGACCAACTACATGACGGCGAAGAACATCACGGCGACCGGAAGCTTCACCGGTGGAAACCGCAGCAGCGGGTACGCCATGGAGCTCGACTCGAGCGGGAAGTTGGCGGGATTCAAGGACGGCACGCAGTACGGATACATCGAATGCTCCTCAACGTCACATGACATCGACAATCCGTCGATTATCTACCACGGACTGCAGCTGCAGGGACAGGGCATCGTGCGAGTCTCGACCCCGAGGCTCAGCGTGAGCGGCAGTGCCGACACGAGCGTCACGACGTGGTCAGGCCTGTCAACCAAGGTCGGAGTGGCATACCACCCGCTTTACACGGAGAACGGCAAGAAATATTTCAACGACCAGTTCCAGACATCGTCGGTGCTCGAGTTCAAGAACGGCCTGCTGATCGGTGTGTCGACAATGCCGTCCGGGTGGAGCGGATAAGAGATGAAAGGACAAGAAGGAATGGAAGCAAGCAAGAAAATCGTCGTGGGCTACGCCGTCCACGACATCATTGGAAACAACGAACAGTGCTTGACGGAGTACGATCCGGAGGCGCTCCGGCGCGCCGAGGACGCCGGACTCATATTTGTCGCCCAGTACGACGACGGCACGCGCGAGGTCGTCAAGGCCGCGGACGTCCGCAAGCCTGACCCCACGGTCAACGGCATCCCGCTGGCGACCGCCGGGTACGTCGATGAGCGCACCGCCGCCACGGTCGCCGTGTTCGACGCGCTCTCGGCCATCGTCGACCCTCAGCCGGCCACGGCGGACGAGACGGGGGAGGGAACCGAGGCCGTCGACCCGGTCGAGGCCTTCAGGGCCGCGCTCGCCGCCCTGAAGGCGCTGGAGGCCAAATGATCAACCACGCTATAGCGCTCGACATGCGCAAGCGCCCGGGCACAGTCCCGCAGCGCGTCACCGTGCGCAGGGGCGAGACGCAGACCCAGAAGATAACGGCGTCGCTCACCGTGGACGGCGCGACGTACACCCCGACGTGCCAGCTCGCGCGCCTGTGCGTGCTCCACGCCGACGGCACGTGGGCGCGCTGCTCGGCGACCGTGGGCACGGCCTCGGTGAGCGCCACGCTGGCGCCGGAGGCCGTCAACGGCACCGGCAAATGCCGCCTGGCCTACTTCGAGTTCTACGCCAACGGGGCCTCCGAGACTACCGAGGACTTCGCGCTCGTCATCCTGGGAAATGTGGACGTGACAACAGGGCCTGCCGTCAGCTACGACCAGGAGCTCGACGAGCTCTACAGGAAGTGGAGCACTGAGCTATCTCGGCTCGGTCAATCCGCGTTCGATGCGGCATCCGCCGCTAGCGGTGCGGCGTCGAGGGCCGATGCGGCGGCAAGCGCGGCATTGCAGATCGCGAACGCGGCGGCGCAGGGCGCCGCCGGCGAGTCCGACATCGCCGAGCTGCGCCGCCAGAACGGCCAGCTTGCGACGATGCTCGCCGACGCGACAGACAAGTTCATCTACATGGACGGCACGGTCTACTGCCCTGCCGGCAAGGCGTCGGTATCCGGGGACACGGTGACGTTCGGCAGCACGTGCTCGGTATCGGGCAGCACGGTAACCCTTTCCTAAGGAGGATAAATGGCAAATGCAAAGACGCTGGTCGTAGGCGGCCAGCCGCTCAACGTCATCGACGATACCGCGCGCAGCAACGCGCAGACGGCGCTCAACAACGCCGAGTACAACCGCCAGGGCCAAATCGGCAAGTACGGCGGGCAGAGCATCGCCACCATCCTGGCGGGAGAGATCGGCAGCGGCAGCGTGTACGACGCGCTGCACAAGCGCATCGTGGCGAACAACTTCTCCGGCCTTCGTGTGGGCGACTACATCGACGTGCCCCTCGTGAGCGCGTCGAACGTGGCGGCGCATCAGTCCGTGCGCTTCCTCCTGGCGCACTCCGACCCGTACTACTGCTGCGGCGACAGCTCCAAAGGCCACCACATCGCCTTCGTGGCCTCCGCGCCCATCGCCGTGGCCAAGACCGTGACCGGCGTTGCCAACGACAGCTTCCTGATGTGGAACACCACCAACACGAACCAGGGCACCGCCGACCAGAAATGCCCCTACCCCAACAGCAACCTCAAGGCGTGGGAGACGGCCTTCGAGGCCTGCCTGCCCGAGGGCCTGACCAGGTACCTGCTGACCCAGCGCGTCCTGCTGGAGGAGCGTTACAGTGCAAGCGGCGCGCTCAATGACTCCAACTCGTGGAGCTGGCAGGATATCGGCAAGGTGTTCTCGCTGTCGGAGATGGAGGTGTACGGCTGCCCCGTGTGGGGGACGAAGGGCTACAGCGTCGGCTTCGACTGCCAGTGGGACCTGTTCCGCGACACCGCTCACCGAGTCAACGGAAATCGGTGCGGTTGGTGGCTGCGTTCCGTTGCGTCGGGCTCCGCGTCCAACGTGTGCGATGTCAGCAGCAACGGCGTTGCCAACTACGACTCGGCGGCGAACGTCTGGGTTCGCCCCCGCCCCGGCTTCCTCGTCGGCTAGCCAGCCGAGTGCTCTATACTCTGCTTTTAGGCGACCGCCTTGCGCGGTCGCCTCTCGCCCGCGAAGCGGGCCGTTTTTTTCGCCAGTTTCCCCAGGAGGTGCACGTGAGCGGCGTCTACCAGCGCAACCGCGAGGTGTCCGAGTACAAGTTCTTCACGCAGGCCATCGCCATCCGCGTGGAGGTCAACAAGCTGATGGCGTCGTCCTCCGTGGTTCCGAAGGCCTACCGTCTGCTGAACGCGGTGCCGACCGTGGAGACGGCGCGCAGCATCGTGTACAACGTCAACCGCGCCGACTGCTTCTATCCAAACAGCTCGTTCAACGCGCTGGAGAGGAAACGCTACCTGACGCTGGCCATAGCGGACTGCGAGCAGCTGATGCTGGACATGCAGTGCCTCATGGATATCGGCCTGCCCGTGAACGCCAACCGCTTCGAGGCGCTGGCGGGAATGGTCGAGGAGGAGATCAGGCTGCTGAAGGGCGCGCGCAAGAACGTGCGCGTCACCGGCAAGAAGTCCACCGAGGAGCGCATAGCCGAGGCCGAGGCCGAGCTAGAGCGCCTGCGTTCGCTATAATGGACGGCGGTCGCGCCTTGTTTATCGGTACAATTGGTGGCTGCGTTCCGTTGCGTCGGGCTCCGCGTCCAACGTGTGCTATGTCAACAACAACGGCAATGCCAACTACAACTCGGCGACGAACGTCTGGGTTCGCCCCCGCCCCGGATTCCCTTATTGCCAGACCGAGTAGGCCCCAGGGCCGAAAGCAGAGCGCGAAGAGGAAGGAAGGCGCGACCGTCGGGCATGCGCCCGTAAATACGCACCCCGCGAGGGTGGCCGGACGCTGCTTGCATGGCGCGGCGCTCCGTGGCTTCGCCGCGTTTCATGGCCATACCTCAAGCGGCTGCCAGAGCCACACTGAGAGCCGTGCGGGGTGCCTTCGATGAACTCCGAGGAAAGAAGGGCCGCGCGCCGCAAGCGCCGCGAGGAGAGGCGCGCCAAGGCCAAGGCCGAGCGCGTGAAGCCGTGCACCCTTGAGGCCGTGGCCGACCTCAACAGCCTGTGCAAGGCCTCCAAGCAGGCCGCGCGCGGCGTGATGTGGAAGGCATCCACGCAGCGTTATATGAAGGACTACCTGCGAAACGCGGTCAAATCGAGGAACGACCTTCTGGAGGGCCGCGACATATGCCGGGGCTTCATCCGCTTCGACCTGTGGGAGCGCCGCAAGCTCAAGAAGATGGCCCGCATGGTCGCCGATGGCATCATGACCCCCGAGCAGGTGGAGCAGAGCTACCAGAGCTGGCGCGGAGGCATGAAGCGGCTGGACGCGCACCGCAGCGTGCGGGCCATGGACGCGCTGTACCGAAGCCTGTTCGGAAATCTCGCGCAGGGGGGGGGTGCTCAATGCAGGCCAACCAGAGGGACGATTCAAGCGGAAGCAAGCCATCGCAATAGCGGAGAACCGGCAACTCAAAGCAGCGGCCTAAGCGAAGCGGCTGCGAAATAACAGAAACATCGAAGGCGTGCTGCGGCGCGCCTTCTTCCTTTGCGCCCATCAAAGCGGCTCGGCAATCTCACGGCGCTAATACGATGGCGGCACATTCCCCGACAAGAGAGGAGTCCGCATGGACACTGAGGAAGACACGCCGCGCCCCAACGATCTTCAAGATGGCACCATGGCCGAGGTCAACGCCCTGCGCGATCTGCTGTCGCAGATCGGCGACCCCGACGCGGCGCACGACGCGGGCGTTATCGACGATGACGAGTACGCTGAGCGGAAGGCGCGAAAGCTCGCCTACACCGCGGCGCTCGCCGCCTACGACAGTGGCGAGACGCTCGACGTGTCGGCGCTGATCGACCAGATGCGCGAGCGGGCGTCGCAGCCGACGCAGACCGAACAGAACACGGCGAACATCGACTACCTGCTCATGACGGTCGGAGGTGACCAGTAATGCCAACGAAGAAAACCGACGAGCATTCCAAGCACTTCGCGCTCGTCAAGAAGTACTACGACCGACCTCTTTGGAGTAAGGCGCGAGTACACAAGGCCGTCGAGTGCAAGTGGATCACCGCCGACGAGTACAAGGAGATCACCGGCGAGGAGTACACGGCCGAATAGGCGGAAGGATGGCGCCCAGGATGGAAGTGCTCAAACTTTTTGCGCCTTACGGACCGGCTTGGCTTGGCGGCGTGCTCCTGACGCTCGTTGCGTTCTACTTCGGGAAACAATTTCTTGAGGAGTACAAACGCCAAAACCAGCGGAAGGGCGAGCTCGACCTCAAGCGCGAGGAGCGCAAGCAGGCCGAAGTCGACGAGCGCGCGCAGCGGGACCGCGAGCGCTCGCAGATGGAGGGCCGCATCGCCGCGCAGATGGAGCGCAGCAACAGCCTCATGGAGGCGATGAAGACGCTCATGGAGTCCGTCGTGGCGTCCAACGAGGTCTTGCACGCGGACTTGGCGCACAGCCAGGCGAGGAGCCAGGGGATGGCCGAGAAGGTCGACCACATCTGCGACCGCGTCGACCTTATCTACAGCAAGGAATCCGACAGATAGGAGCAATCGAATGAATGAGATCCAGGCGGGCCTCACGGTGTGCACGGTCCTGGTCGTGCCGTACATCGTGCAGGCGATCAAGACGAAGGCGATGACGGGCAACGTCGCCCGCTGGACGGCAATCGCCGTCTCGGCGGGATGCGGCGCCCTCACGGCCATGTCGGGCGGCGTCCCGACCGAACCCTCGGCATGGGTTACGTCCATCTTCGCCGCGGTAGGCGGCGTTCAGGTGGCCTACGCGGCCTTCAAATCGGTCGGCATCACGGACAAATGGCTGGACGCCCTGCTGGCGCTCGGCGACATCAAGGAGGACTAATGGCAGACTTCGCAAACGTCCAGCCGGACGAGTACAAGCTTCTGGGGCGCAACTTCTCGGCGGGCCGTCCGTTCGGCATCAAGGGCGTCACGATCCACCACATGGCGGGCGACCTCAACGCCGGCCAGTGCAACGGCATCTGGGGCGCCAACGGCTGCTCGGCGCACTACTCGGTCGACCGCAACGGCTACATCGTGCAGCACGTCAACGATCTCGACCGCGCCTACGCCTGCGGCGACGGAATCGGCACTGGACGCGGCAACGATACGACCATCTCCATCGAGCACGCCAACAGCGGCAGCAACCCGTGGACGGTCCACGAGAAGGCAATCGAGAGCGGCGCACACCTTGTCGCGGCCCTGTGCCTGTACTACGGCCTCGGTCGCCCCGAGTGGTGCAAGAACGTGTTCCCGCACCGCTACTGGAGCGCCACGGCTTGCCCCGGCGAGCTTGCGGGCTCCCAGCGCGACCATTACATGCAGCGCGCCCAGGCGTGGTACGACGCGATGAAGGGCGGCAAGGCGCCCGCCCCCTCCGCTGCCGCTAAGCCTGCCGCGGCAAAGCCCTCTCAGGCGGCATCCGGCGGCTTCACGAAGGCATCTGGCAAGCGCATCCCCGTCCACTACTCCCTCCACCTCAAGGGCGGCGGCTGGCTGGACGAGGTGACCGACTTCGGCGCCGGGGACAACGGCTTCGCGGGCTACCCGTGCCGACAGCACGACCTCCTTTGCGCCCGAGTCGATCGCGGCACGCTCAAGTATCAGGTCCACACCATCGAGGACGGCTGGCTTGACTATGTTTCCAAGGGCGACCGCAACGATACCGTGAACGGTTGCGCCGGCATCGCCGGCCACACCATCGACGGTGTACGCATGTACTACGTGACCCCGGGCGGCGAGGAGTACAAGCAGGCGTGGTATCGCTCGCAGACCACCGCGCGCGCCGGATGGCTCGACACCGTGTGCGACGACGGCTCCACCTACGGCGGCGACGACTACGCCGGTTTCTACGGCGAGCCGCTCGACCGACTCCAAGTCTGCGTCACCGACGGCAACCCGTACTAGCATGATCGCGCTGGCTTTCGTCCTCGGCGCGCTCTTCGGCGGCACCGTGGCGACAATCGGCCTGTGCCTCGTGAGCATCAACGGGCGCTAGCCGCGGCCCGCTCGGGTTATCCCGGGCGGGTTTTTTCTCGAGAAAAGGTGTTGCTACGCCGCCCGTGGTATCCTGAGCAGCACGACGGTCCCAACGGCGCAGATCTCGGTTCTAGAATCTAGGCAGACGGGGCACCATTCCAATTTTGCTCGAACCCGCTGGATGTCCAATCTGGCGGGTTCGCCCTTTTTGTCGTAGTTCAGCGTGACCAGTATCTCGTCCTCCGAGACGACAGCCTGCCACACGAACGCCTTCAGCAGCGTCGCGTCGTCGAGCGCCGTCCCGCACTGCAGGAAGTCGGCGAAGCGCTCCGGGTCTATCCGCTCGTCCGTGATGGCCTCGAGGTCGTACCTCGCGCGCGCCTGCTGCTCCTCGAGCTCGGCTATGCGCTCGTTCACGCCCGGCGCTATCACGCCCTGCTCGATGGCGTTGAGGATGTTCCTCAGGCCCCTCTCCGCGGCCCTGAGCGAGTCCTCCGCCTGCCTGCGGCGCGCCCTCACCTCGGCAGTGTCCGCGCGCTCCGCTACCATGTTGGCTATCTGCAGCGCCTCGCCGCGGTCGCCCAGCAGCTCCCTCAGCGCCGAGGCTATGGAGCCCTCGAGCTCCTCGCGCCTGATGTTGCGGACGCACGACCCCGGGCAGCTGTAGTACTCGTACTTCACGTTGTTGCGGCCCCTGCCGCTCACGCCCTGCAGGTTCCTGCCGCATTCCGCGCACAGCGCCGCCCCCGCGAGGGCGAAGTCGCCCCAGTTCTCGCTCGAGCGCTGCTTGCGGCACTTGATTCCCTGGACCTCCATGAACGTCACCTCGTCCACTATCGCCGGCATCCCGCCCTCGCGGACGATGCCTCCCCACTCGTACCTGCCCGTGTACCTTCGGTCGCGCAGCATCTGCTGCACCATCGCCTGGCCGCACGGGTTGCCCTTGCGCGTCCTGAGGCCGCGCCGAGCGAACTCGCGCGCTATCGCGTTCATGGACATGCGCTCAAGCCTCAGCGCGAAGGCCTCGCGCACCCACGCCGCCTGCGCCTCGTCGACCTCGTACTCGTCGTCCCCGTTCCTGCGGTATCCGAAGATGCGCACGCCGTTGGTCTTGCACTTGAGGGCGTTGCCCTCCATTCCGCGCTTGGTCCTGATGGCGGTCTTCCTCGACTCGCAGGCGGCGAGCCCCTCGAGCAGCTTCTCGTAGATGATGCCCTCAGGGCTGTCGGGTATCTGCTCGAGCGCCGAGACCAGCTTGACCCCGTGCGTGGCGAGCTCGCGCTTGTATATCGGCGCGTCGTACTCGCCGCGGCTGAAGCGGTCCATCATGTAGACGAGGACGATCTCGCTCTCGCCGGCGTTGGCTATCATCCGCTGGAACTCGGGGCGGTCGTCGGTGCGCCCCGACACGGCGCGGTCGCAGTACTCCGCCGCGACCTCGTAGCCCTCGCGCGCGCACCACTCGCGGCAGACGCGCAGCTGGTCCTCGATCGACGCTTCTCTCTGCCTGTTGCACGAGAACCTCGCGTATATCACTGCCCTCTTTGGCATAATGTGAATGTCACCCTTCCTTCAAGTTGAGTTTGCATGGGTGCACTGGTTGGATGCCCCGTCGGCTAAAGCGGTACCAGCGCTGCCGACGGGGCTCTTTTATCTTCCGAGATAGACAACGGTCACCCTCCATATGGGAGAGCCGTCGTGACCTTCGCGCTTTTGGCAGCAGGCGAAATAGGGGCGTTCGCCGGCATGCTCGGCGAGGGTCTTGTAGTGCACGCACCTCGCGCTGACATCGGCCGCCATCGCCCCGTTCACAAAGACGGCGACATGTGGTTTCGCCTTTGACCCGCGAGGAGTCGGGATCAGCTCCGTGGAGACCTCGACCGGAAATACCCCGCTTTTTCTCCTGCCGGTCCACTTGTCATCCTCGATGTAGACGCAGTCTCCGTCCACGCCCACCGGCAGTTCTCGCCCGCACGCCTTCGACAGTTCAAGCCTGGTGCGCTCCGATAAGGCGGCCGACTCGCATTCGGGGGAATGCCTTTCCTCGAAGCTGACGTCGCGTCCAAGGCCCTTGCAGGCATCGAGCCACGCGAATATCTCCTCGGGCTCGTCGATCATCATGACGACGGTTGGGATTCCCTTGGCGTACCATCCCGTCATTCTGCACGACACGGTGATCCTGTATCCGAGCTCCGTAATGTCCTTGAACGTGTTTCCGAGAGCCGACGCTGCCCCAAACACCTTTCCTTTGTACGCGAGCGCGAAGCCATTGTCCGTAGTGTCCCATACGCCACCCGTGAGCTCGCTTCTCAGCCGCATTGGCTTCGTCACGACTTCGGCATCGAACACATCACCTTTACGAATCTTCCTCAACGGCTCGCCGTAATAGACGTATACGGTGCGCTCGCACTCACCGCGAAACGATATGGACTTGCCAACGCCAACCTGCTGGCCAATCTTAGCGGCAGCAGCGTCCCCTATCATATCTTTCGCCGTGCTGAGAGCGGCGTTAGCGGCGGCTCTCGCAATGTCACCGAACAGACCCATAGGTCATTCCCCCTCGTCCCACGAACCAGTCCCAAGCAACTCATCGACAGAGCACCCATAGAATCTGGCGAGCTTCACAAGCTTCGTTCCATTTATCTCGCGCTGCCCGTTTTCAATCATCGAGTACATGGGTACGCCGATGCCGAGTGCGCTGGCAACCTCTGGCTGCTTCTTCTTGTATTTGAGCCTCGTTTCTTTGAGGCGAAACTTCATGCCCACGGTTACCTCCTGTTTCTAAGCGTGAGCATATTGTACAAAAAGATTTGCAAATAGTGATATCATGCTTGCAAACAGCTGGGCACTAATCTATATTCACGTATTGTGAAGCTCACAAATAGTGAAATGGAGGTGCAAATGAATCCCATTGCTAGCGAACGTGTCCGCATTGGTCTCAGTCAAGAGGACCTGGCAGAGAAGATCGGCCTCAAGAGTCGAGCTACTGTCGCCAGTTATGAGAATGGAGGAGAGATCCCCGGCTCGAAACTGGTGGCGATGACTCGCCTGTTTAAGTGTTCGGCTGACTACCTACTCGGTCTTACCGACAACCGGACGGTGTCCTAAATGGACGCCAAAGAACACGAGGAGAAGCCCAAGACCCCGCGCGAGATAGCGCTCGACACCATGTGCTCGACGCTTCGGGCGGCATACCGGGAATGGGAGAGGAAGGAGGGGAGCAAGAGACAGTGAGGCCATGGTCGACACGTGAGATCCGGTACCTGAGGGAGCACGCCGGCGACGGAGCCAAGGAGATAGCCAAGGCGCTCGGACGGACTACCGAGGCCGTGAAGCTCCAGGCGAGGAAGTGCGGCATATCGCTCCGGCAGCGCTGGATGTGCCCGAAGTGCGGGCGCATGACGTTCAAGCCGCTCAACAAGGCGAACGGCTGGTGCGCGGAGTGCACGAAGGAGGGCCACGTGGCAGACCTCAGGGAGCAGGCCAGCGCGATGCGCGAGGAGGCTGCGAGGTCCAAGCGGAACGACCGCGAGCGGCAGAGGTGCTACAGCGCCAAGAGCCGCGCGAAAAAGTCCCAAAAATAAAGACCCTAAAAAGCACCCTAGCCATGACCTGCGGAAACATCAGAAGGGAACACAAGATGTACACATACAAAGAAGCGAGCGCCCCCAGCTACCAACTTGTGAGCACTCGCCGAAACAGCCCCAGACATGAGGCTCAGACCATCATAGCACCCAAGCCATATCGACCGACCGTCCGCGAGCAGCTCGACTCCGATGCGTTCAGGGCGGGGGCCATGGTCGGCTTCATCGCCGCCGCGGTCCTGTTCGCGGCGATCCTGACCGTCTTCGTCCTCCCGACGATGGACGGCGCGGTCCAGGCGGCCAAGGCCGCATGCGCGGCGGGAGCGGTCAATGCGTAACGACGAGAGGTACCGCCAGAAGCCGATGAGCAACCAGCTCGAGATATTCGGCCTCGGCGCGGACGGCGAGCAGGACATGGCGGACGCGCGCGCGTGGATAGGCGAGCACCCGCGGGCGTGGGGCTTCATGGTCGAGCAGGCCACCCGCCTCAACCGCAAGGGCTACGTCTCGATCAACTACCTCATCCACATGGTGCGCAACGAGCTGCACGTCGGCGTGAAGAACGGCCTCGCGCCGAGCCTCGCCCGCATCATGGAGGCGCGCTACCCGCACCTGAGGCACGCATTCAACAAGCACCGCTCGAAATCGGACGGTTTTGTCGATGAGTAGGAGCAGGAGGACCGCCAAGGACGCGGGCACGAGGTTCGAGCGACTGGTCGCCGACTACCTCGCCGGGAGGCTGGGGAGCGACATCGACAGGCAGGTCAAGACCGGCTCGCACGACACGGGAGACATCCGCGGCGTGTCGATGGCCGGGCGGGGCATCGCGATCGAGTGCAAGGACTACCAGGGAAGGCACGAGCTGCCCAAGTGGCTGCGCGAGGCGGAGACCGAGCGCAGGAACCGCGGGGCCGAATACGGCGTGGTCGTCTGGAAGCGCCGCGGGACCGCCATCCCCGGCGAGCAGTTCGTGACCATGACATTGGAGACGTTCGCGGCGATGCTCGCGGGCGCAGGCAGGGAGGAATAGCAATGGAGAGCACAAACATACCGGTGGAGATCGAGGCCAAGTTCAAGCAGGCCACCGTTAAGGGCGGCGTCGCCGTCCTGCAGTTCGAGGTCGACACGGAGGGCAGCGCGGCGTTCGAGGCCATCCGCAAGAGCGGCGAGGAGGTCTGGCTGTCCATCCAGAGCAAGCAGCCCCAGATCCTGTTCGTGATCCACGACGGGGAGGTGACCGAGTGATGGAGGACTACAAGGGAATGTTCGCCGAGCTGGCCGACCTCGCCACGGAGGAGCAGACGATGTTCACCATCTCGGTCATAACGAAGTCCGACGAGGCGCCCGACAAGTTCATGGACGCGCGCGAGAGGCCCTCCAAGTGGATCGTCGAGCACGCGGTGGTCATCAACGAGGCGCTAACCGAGAGGAAGTACAACCGGATGCTCAACGAGGAGGTCAGGTAATGTCCGAGGAGAACGGGGCCGAGGAGGTCGTGGCCGAGGTCATCGAGGAGCAGGGGGCGCCCGACCTCGTCGTCACGTACTCGCCGTCCGTCATCAGCGCGAACTTCGACGCGATGGAGGACAGCATCCGCGCGAAGGTCGCGGACTACGAGGGCGCCAAGTACGACCTGACCAAGGACGAGTCCATCAAGGAGGCCAAGAACGACCGCCTCTACCTCAACGGCCTGAAGAAAGAGATAGAGGAGCGCCGAAAGGCCGTGAAGCGCGAGTACAACAAGCCGCTCGCCGCCTTCGAGAAGCGCTGCAAGGAGATCACGGCGATCATCGACGACGCCGCTGACGGCATCAAGGCGCAGATCGACCAGGCCGAGGAGAGGCGCAGGGCGGGCGCGAGGGCCGCGCTCGAGGCCCACTACAGGGAGTTCGCCGAGCTCCTCGCGCCGGTCGTGCCCTACGAGCGCCTGCACGACGACAAGTGGCTCAACAAGTCCTTCGGCGAGGTCAAGGCGAAGAAGGCCCTCGAGGAGAAGGTCTCCGCCGTCGCGCGCGACTGGGACACGCTCAAGGCGCAGCGCGACTCCATGGCCCACTACGAGGTCGCCGAGCGCGAGCTGTTCCGCACGCTCGACCTCGGCTCGGCGCTCAACGCGGCCCGCGCCGCC
>URKU01000011.1 GCA_900548515.1 uncultured Collinsella sp.
CTTGCCGGCTTGGACGAGAGCGTGTTCGAGCGCACCTTTGAGCGCGTGACGTTTACCCCCGGCGCGCTGGAGCTTGTGCGCTCGGCGCACAGCAAGGGCTGGAAGGTCGGCGTGGTAAGCGGCGGCTTTCACGAGGTCGCCGATAAGATCGTGGCCGCCGCGGGCATCGACTTTTGCCTCGCTAACCGCCTGGAGGTCGTGGACGGCAAGCTCACCGGCAAGCTGGCGGCAGACATTGTAACCAAGGAGTCCAAGCTCATCCAGCTGCTGGACTGGGCAGTTGAGTGCGGTGTCGACATGGCCCATACCGTGGCAATCGGCGACGGCGCCAACGACATCCCCATGATTCAGGCCGCGGGCACGGGCATCGCATTTTGCGCCAAGCCCAAGACGCGCGAAGCCGCCCCATTTGCCATCGACGAGCGCAACCTGATGCTCGCCATGGACATCATCCTGCGTGACTAGTCGATCCTCCTAACAATTGAATTAGTCTGTCCTATAGTTTCCGAACAATTTTGTCTTAGTGTTCGGAAACATACCCTATGAGTGCTAGACTTTGCGCCGTCGAAGGGAACATATATGGATAAGCGAGATCTTGAGCAATTGCTGAGCGATGTTGCCGGCGGAGCAGTCACCCCGGCCGTCGCCCTCACGCGCATCCAGACGGCGCCGACCGCCGATCTGGGTTTTGCGCAGCTCGATCTTTCGCGCGGGGTGCGCCAGGGAGCCGGCGAGGTTGTCTACGGTGCCGGTAAAACCGCCGAGCAGATTGCCGCCATTATCGAAGCGCTGCGCGATGCCGGCCAGGAGCGCATCCTGGTCACGCGCCTGGATGCCGAAAAGGCAGCCCGCACCTCGGAGCTCCTCGGCAACGGCATCGACCTGGGATATGTCCCGGACGCGCAGCTCGCCCTCGTGGGCGGCAAGCCCTCCCCTACCGGCAACGGACGCATCGTCGTCGCCTGCGCCGGCACGAGCGACCTGCCCGTCGCCGAGGAAGCCGCGTTGACGGCCGAGTTCTATGGCAACGAGGTCGACCGCCTCTACGACGTAGGCGTCGCCGGCCTGCACCGCCTACTCGCGCATGCCGAGGAACTTGCCCAGGCACAGGTGGTCATCGCCATCGCCGGCATGGAGGGCGCGCTGGCGAGCGTTATCGGCGGTCTGGTGAGCTGTCCGGTCATCGCCGTTCCCACCAGCGTGGGCTACGGCGCAAGTTTTGGTGGCGTAGCCGCACTGCTCGCCATGCTCAACTCCTGTGCCAGCGGCGTATCGGTCGTCAATATCGACAACGGCTTTGGCGCCGCTTACCAGGCAAGTCTTATCAATCATCTGAGCGCCGGCACACCCCGCGCCCGCTAAGGAGCATTCCATGTCCAATCATCAGCACACGCTTATCATCGACGGCACCTCGGGCATCAGCGGCGATATGACCGTCGCGGCCCTGCTCGACCTGGGCGCCAGCGAGGAGCACCTGCGCGAACAGCTCGCCACACTGCCGGTCGACGGCTTTACGATCGCCGTCACGCGCGTAAACAAGCATGGCATCGACGCCTGCGATTTCGACGTTCAGCTGGCAGAAGAGCTCGAGAACCACGACCACGACATGGCATGGCTCTACGGCAACGAAGCAGCTGCCGAGCACACGCACGAGCACACGCACGAGCACCACCATCATGACCATGACGAGCATGAGCACTGCCATGAGCATGATCATGAGACCCACGGCCATGGCCACGAGCACGCCCATGAGCACGAGGATCATCACCACACCCACCACCATCATCACCACCGCTCTTTGGCAGACGTCACCGCCATCATCGACGGCTCGCAGCTAAGCGATGGCGCTAAGCGTCGTGCGCTCGCCATCTTTACCGCGCTCGCCGCCGCCGAGGCCAAGGCCCATGGCAAAACGCCCGAGACCGTCATGTTCCACGAGGTGGGCGCCGTCGACTCCATCGTCGACGTCTGCTCTGTCGCCATCTGCCTCGATGACCTGGGTATTGAGGATATCGTGGTCGAGGCGCTCTCCGAGGGCCACGGCACCATCCACTGTGCCCACGGTCTTATGCCCATCCCCGTCCCCGCTGTCGTCAACCTGTGCCAGGCGGGCAATATCGCCCTCACGCCCGCACCGGTCGCCGGCGAGCTCGTGACGCCCACGGGCGCCGCCATCGTCGCCGCACTGCGCACGACCGAGCACCTGCCGGCCTGCTACCGCATCGAGGCCGTCGGCTACGGCGCAGGCAAGCGCCCCTACGAGGGTTGCTCCGGCACGCTCCGTTGTCTGCTCGTTCACGTGGATGCATAGCCATGGATGCCCGCAAAGAAAAAAGCCGCGCTGCCATCGTTGCGGCGTTCTCCGAGCTGCTACGTGAAGAGGACTACGGCAAGATTACCGTCGGCGACATCATCGCGCGCGCTCACGTAGGCCGCGCGACATTCTACGGCCTCTTTAAGAGCAAAGACGACCTACTGTCCGAGCTCGTGAGCGACATCTGCACCCACGCCCTCGACGACGATGGTACGCCGCTCGACGACCCACTCGTGCAGGTCGAGCATATCCTCAACAACCTCTGGGAGCGCCGCCAGGGCGTTCGAGCCCTCGTAGCCGGCGCCGGCTCCCGCGTCTTCGCCGATTGCTTACGCAAGACCATCATGTCACGAGCAGCCGAAACCGTCCCTACCGACCCAAACGGCCCCGCCGGCACCATGGACCGCAGCTTCCTGCTACACCACATAGCCTCAAGCTTCGTAGGAATGGTCCAATGGTGGGCCTGGCACAACTTTCAAGCAAACAAAGCCGACGTAGCCAAAGACTACCTATCAGCCATCAAGCCCCTCTTCAGATAGACGCCCCCTCCCAAGGCGTCATCCCTTCCCAAAGTATCGCCCTCATCTCAGCGCCCCCAACAGCCAAGCGCCCACCACATCCAAATTCAGACATATATGTTGGGCTGCTTGCTCGAGCGTAGCAAAGACCCCGCAGCTGGCCGCATGGGGTAACTTCCCAGCGCATTCCGCAGGACGAAAGAGCCCCCGCCGCACGAAGTGCGCAGCGGGGGCTCTTTCATGTCCGAGGACGCGCTGGGAAGTTACCCCATGCGGCCAGCGGACAACTATGTAGCCTTGGACTAGAACATGCCCAAGAAACCGTGCACAAACAGTGCGGCCAGAGCGGCACCGACAAACGGCGCGATGCCAGGAACGAGCAGGCCGTACTTCCAGTTGTTGTCGGCCTTGTTCTTGATCGGCAGCACCTGATAGGCCATGCGAGGACCAAGGTCACGAGCCTGGTTCATGGCGAAGCCGGTGATGCCGCCCATGCCCATGCCAACGGCCCAAACGATCAGGCCGACGCAGATGGCGAGCATCAGGACGTTCTCGCCAGCACGGTTAGCAGCAGCAAGGATGGCGCTGATGAACACAAAGGTGCAGATAGCCTCGCAGAAGAAATTACGGGCATAGTTCGTACCCTCGGTGGTGGGGTTGGTCGAGAAGATGTTGCGCTGGGCAATGGGATCGATGACACCATCGGAAGCCTTGAACTCATCGGCATACATCAACCACGCGATCACGGCACCCGCAAAGCCGCCGAGCATATCGGCAATCATGAAGGGGATGCAGCTGCTCCACGGCACCAGGCCTACGATGCACTGGGCAAGCACCATGGCGGGGTTCATGCACACGGCGCCGCCAAAGACAAACAGGCAAACCGAGATGCCAAAAGACCAAGTGGTGATGGCAAACATATGGCCGGAGCCCTGATACTTGGTACCCTTAAGCACGGTATCGCAGTGCACGCCCACGCCAAAGATGATCATGAGGGCCGTTGCGCCGAATTCGCAGAGGAGTTTGGTAAGCATAAAACCTTATCTTTCTTGTCGGTTATAAACGATTCGTTTAGGCCGCGTACTAGTGCTGTGCGACGACAACGCCCAGGCCATCGGGAATGACGGCCACCTTGGCATCGGCACCCTTCATCTCAAAGGCGAGCTTGAGCGCCTCATCGAGGGTGTTGACCGGCGTCATGTGCATATCCTTGATCATCTGGTGATCGCACAGGTCGGTGACCATGATCACAGGGTGATGCGCCAGGATGCGGGCAAAGATCTGGCTCGTCCACTGGTCGGGCAGGGTCTCGTCCTTAGGACGGTCGATGCAGGCACGCTCAAACTCCGCCGGATCGTTGTCGGCGATGTTGTGATAGAAGCCCTCGCCACCGTGACCGTCGGCACAGCCGGCGACGTCGATGATCACGCCGCCCTCGGGAAGCGTAGCCTCGGCAGAGCACATGCCCTTCACGGCCTGATAGATGTTCTGGTCGAGCGGGTAGCCGCCGTTGGTGGTAATGGCAATCTCGCACTCGACGGGCTCAACGCCGGCAAGGCTCTTCACGAACTCGCAGCCAGCCTCGTGCGCCTTGTGGATGTCGCCGGCAAAGGAGCCGATGACCTCGTGCTTGCCGTTGAGCACCACGTTGAGCACAAAGGCAAGGTGAGCCATCTCGGCAGCGGCAAACATGTCCTCGCTCACGTGGTTGTGGCACAGGTTGCCGGCACGCGAGTGGGAATCATTCACAAACTGACCGTTATGGTTGTACATGATGGTCTTGTAGCTGGCGATACCAGGCAGGACGGACTTGCGGCTACCAGAGAAACCAGCAAAGAAGTGCGGCTCAATAAAGCCCTCGGCAAGCAGCAGATCGCAATCGGCGGCAATCTTGTTGATGATGCACTCGCCACCAGAAGGCAGGGTGCCGATCTTTTTCATCATGCTGTCATCAGTCGCGACGTGCATAACGATTTCCTCGTTGGCAACAATCTCCTCGCCGTACTTGTTGACGAGCTCCTCATGCGTCGACGGACGATGCATACCCGTAGCAACCAAAATACGCACACGAGCCTCGGGTGCAGCAGTATGGATGTGATGCAGCAGAATAGGCATCGTCACACGCGAGGGAACGGGACGCGTATGATCGGAGCTAATAATGACAATATCCTTCTTGCCAGCACAAAGCTCCTCGAGCGAAGGCGAGCCATAAGGGTTGGCAAGCGACTCCTCTACCAGCTCTTCCTGCGATTTCGTAGTCTTAAACTCGTTTTGATGACCTTCCATCACACCCGCGAAGTTCTTATCCTCGAGCTCCAGATGCAACGTCTTGTGGTCAAACGGCAGTTCACATTCAAACAATGACGAGCGCCCTCTTCCTTTCAACTGACACACTAGATAAACCGTTGGAAGGATACGCCGCTCACCGAAAAACACCACCGTCCACCGACTCATTAACACAACGTTCATATTTGACCCACAACAAAACGGTCGCGATCCCGCTTGGGACCGCGGCCGCTACAGTCGTAAGGCGAGAAGCGCCAAATGCATCTCAATCCCGATCGATAAGACGCGAGGCGCGAAGCGCCAAACGCGCCGCCGGGACAGACCCCATCCAAAACGCGCGGAGCGCACCAATATTCCCCCAGCAGTAATCCGCCGAAGACCGGACATCGCAGGGCCCACCATCAGTTTACTTTTAGGCACACTCCGCAGGACGCAAGAAGCCCTCGCCGCACTCCACATTAAGCGCGAAGCGCGCCATTCTTCTCCTCAGCTTTAATCCCCGAAGACCGAGGACGAAGGGACCCGACGGGTTTCCCTCTGAATGCATTCCGCAGCACGAAGCCCCCTTATCCGCAGCTCCAGAGGAGCAGGATAAGGGGGCTTCAAGTGCGAGGACGCATTCAGAGGGAAACCCGACGGGTCCCGGTGAGAGCCACAGGACTATCGATTACCCCGTGTTCTGCAATCCTGCCGAGACGCCGGTCACAGTCGAAAGAATCAGGCTCATGTACTCGGCCTTCTTCTCCTCGGCCATCTCGTCCTGGTTCATACGCACCTCGCGAAGGGCGCGGACCTGGGCGATGGACAGGGCGTCGACGTAGGGGTTACGCACGCGAACGGCGCAGCCGAGCACGCGACGACGCTGCAGCGGCCATTCATCACCGACGATGGCAAGGACCCACTTACGCGTGAGCTGCATCTCGGTAAAGACCTTCTCGGACAGATCCTGGCGATCGCCCAGGTGCAGATACATCTTGGCGATGCGCTGATCGGTCTTGGCGATCGACATCTCAATATTGTCGATAAAGGTGCGGAAGAACGGCCACTCTTGGTAGGCAGCCTTGAGCTGGTCAAGATCGCCAAGCTGCTCGCAGGCGGTGCCCAGGCCGTACCAAGCGGCCAGGTTAATGCGCGCCTGGCTCCAGCTGAAGATCCACGGAATGGTACGCAGGTCGTCGAGTGACTTCGCACCCAGACCGCGCTTGGCCGGACGCGAGCCGATCGGCAGCAGACCGACCTCGGTCAGCGGCGTCACGGTCGAGAACCACGGTGTAAAGTCCTCGGTGTTCAGCAGGTCCAGATAGCGCTCGTGGCTTGCGGTGTTGAGCTTCTCGGCCATATCCCAGAACTTCTGCGTGGTCTCGGTGTTGGTCTTCTCGACACTCGGGGCCGACTGCAAAAGCGTTGCGGCAGCAACGGACTCAACATGGCGCTGAGCCAGCGTGCGGTTGCCGTAACGGGCAAAGATGACCTCGCCCTGCTCGGTGAGCTTAAAGAAGCAGTTGACCGAACCCTTGGGCTGCGCCAGCACGGCCTTGTTGGCCGGGCCGCCACCACGGCCCACGGCACCGCCGCGACCGTGCATGAGCACCAGGTCGATATCGTTCTTCTCGGCCCACTTGGCGATGCGCTCCTGCGCGGAGTGCAGCGCGAGCATGGCCGTGGTAGGACCGGCGTCCTTGGAGGAGTCGGAATAGCCCAGCATGACCTCCATGCGGCGGTTGGTCTGGGCAAGGCGCTTTTGCACCACGGGCAGCGTAAGCATCTGGTCGAGCACGTCGACGCAGCCCTCGAGGTCCTCGAGCTGCTCGAACAGCGGGATCACGTCGAGCTCGGGGACATCCTCCTCGTGTGCAAAGGACAGGTGGGCAAGCTCAAAGACGTCGGCCACATGCTGGGCACTCTTGGTAAACGAGATGATGTAGCGGTGCGCCATCTTCTTGCCGTAGCGCTTTTGGATGGAGCCGATAGCGCGGAAGGTATCGATGACCTCGCGCGTCATGGGCTGCAGGTCGCCATGGATACCGTTCTCGTGGATATCCTTGAGGGCGCGGGCGTGCACCACGGAGTGCTGACGGAACTCCATCTCGACCATATGGAAGCCGAAGGACTCGACCTGCCAGATGATGGTCTGGACCGGACCGTAGGCGGCACGGACGGCACCGCAGGCAGCAAGCGAACGCTGGACGACGCGCAGGTCATCCAGGAACTCGTCGGCGCTGTGGTACATGGTGTCGGTGATACGGCGCACAGTGGCGTTCAGACGGTCGGCCATGACGAGCATGACGGCACGATGCGGCTCGTGCTCGGAGATCAGCTCGGCACGGGCCGTGTACTGGGTGCTCATCTCGACCTGATGGTTCCACAGGTTGATGAGCTCGGCAGACGGCTTGCTGTAGGTGGCCTCGAGCGTGAGGTTGCGGCCGATGCGGCGGCACTTGTCCTCGAGCTTGAGCACCATGTGGGTAAAGTACTTGGCGGCGACCTCACGGCTCACCTTGGCGGTGACGTTGGGGTTACCGTCGCGGTCGGAACCGATCCAGCTGCCGGGATGGAAGAACGCCGGGCACAGCGGCGGCACGGTACCGGCCTTGTCGCCCAGCACCCAGTCGTCAAAACGACGATAGATGACGGGGATAACGTCGAACAGCGTGTTATCAAAGATGTCGATGATGGTATCGGCTTCCTCGACCGGCGTGGGCTTCTTGAGCGCGATGGGGCTCGTACGCACCAGGGCGTCGATCTCCTGCAGCATATGGCGCTCGTTCTCCACCAGGTCGGAGCCGCCCAAACGCGGACGCTCCTCCAGCAGGTTGGAGATACGGCGAATCTTGCCCTCGACGGCCTTACGACGGGCCTCGGTGGGATGTGCGGTAAAGACAGGGTGGAACTCGAGCTTGCCGAGCAGCTCATTGGCACCCTCGACGCCCATCTCGTTTACCAACTGGTGATAGGCGACGGTGAGTTCGTTGGCGGGATCGACCTCGGTATCGGTCGATGCGCCGGCCTCGCGCTCGCGCAGCTGCGCCACACGGTAGTTCTCCTCCGACAGGTTTGCCAAGTGGAAGAAGCTCGTAAAGGCGCGAACGATGACCTGCTGCTTATCAAGCGGCAGGCTGTCAATCAGATCGACGACTTCGCGAAACGCCACGGCGGTGGGCTCGTCGGCAGTGGGCACGCCCTGTTCGTCAACGGACTCGTCGGCAGCGCGGCTACCGGGGTTGCCAGCATTGGCCACAATCTCGGCTGTCAAAATCTTGTCGAACAGGTCCGCGATCTCGGGATCATACTCGCTAAGCACACGACGTTCCAGGCGCAGGAACAGCGCCAGATTATCGCGCAGCTCCTCGGGGATCTCGATCTCGGCGAGACGCTCCCTGGACTCGGCATTCGAGCCGATTCGGTTAACGAGGCGGTTGACCACGGCAGCGACGCGCGCCGCGGCTTCGGGTACAGACTGGTTGCTTAGGTTCTCAGCCACGTTTCCTCCCATTCCTCCTTCTATGCACGTAACATGCGGTATTCATTATAGGCGCTTGAGAAATACTTTCGACACTGATTGCGCTTTACCACACAAAAGTATTTTCTGCATTGCAAGGGTTTTTGCCCTAAATGGTCGTATTTCTCGGTGGACGGCATACACAAACGGGGGCATTCCGCATAAATGCGAAACACCCCCGTAACAATCGCTCGTCGCGAGCGGGACATGTTAGCGGGTCCGCAGCTCAAAAATCATGCGCTACAGACGCTCGCGAACCGCCTCGACGACGTTGGCCAGATCGACGAGAACCTCGTCATGGCTCTGCATGTCGCGCACCTTGACCTTGCCGGCGGCAAGCTCGTCGCCGCCCAGGACCAGGATGAGCTTGGCGCCCACCTTGTCGGCCTGCTTAAACTGAGCTTTGAGCGAACGACCCTGGTAGTCGGCCTCGGTCACGATGCCAGCGGCGCGAAGCTCCTGCGTGATAGCAAAGACGTTCTGGCGCAGCTCCTTGCCGGCATTGGCAACGTAGACGCACGGGGCCTCCTCGGCACCCAAGTCGTTACCAAAGGCCTGAAGGGCCAGCAGCGCACGCTCAAAACCGACAGCGAAGCCGACGCCTGCCGTGGGCTTGCCACCCTCGAGCTCGACCAAGCCGTCGTAGCGACCGCCGCCACCGATGGAGCCGACACCGGCACCGGGAGCCTCGACCTCAAAGACGGTACGGGTGTAGTAGTCCAGGCCACGCACCAAGGTGGGGTCCTCGACATACTCGATACCCGCCGCATCCAGATAGCGCTTGACTTGCTCGTAGTGCTCGCGGCACTCGTCGCACAGGTTGTCGCCCATCAGCGGGGCGTCGGCCATGATCTCGCGGCAGTGGTCGTTCTTGCAGTCGAAAGCGCGCAGCGGGTTGAGCTCGGCGCGCTCGCGGCACTCGTCGCACATCTCGTCGGCGTGATCGAGGATAAACTGCTTGACCTGCTCGCGATAGGCCGGACGGCATTGGGCATCGCCCATCGAGTTAATGAGCAGACGGAGCTTGGAAAGATCGAAACCAAGACGCTTGTAGAACTCCATGAGCATGATGATGCACTCGGCGTCGGCAGCCGGATCGGGAGCGCCGAGCCACTCGATGCCTACCTGGTGGAACTGGCGCAGGCGACCCTTCTGGGGACGCTCGCCACGGAACATGGCCTCGGCGTAGTAAGCCTTAAACGGCGTGGAGCCCTGGGGCACCAGGTTGTTCTCCACGACGGCGCGCACCACACCGGCCGTGCCCTCGGGACGAAGGGCCAGGCGCTGCTTGGGCTTGAGCTTGGTGTCGGTGCCCTCAGCAAAGACGCGCTCCAGGTTGGCGCCGCTAAACACGCGGAACATCTCCTTGCGCACGACGTCGGTCGACTGGCCGATACCGTGGACAAACACGTCCACCTGCTCGATTGCGGGCGTCTCGATGGGTTTAAAACCAAACGGCTCGAACACGCCGGCCGCAATCTGCTGCATCTTTTGCCAGGCGCGCATCTCGGCGCCGATAAGGTCGCGGGTTCCCTCCGCCTTCTGTGCCTGCATGGGCAAACACCTTTCTTTTGTATCGCGTCATAGGTAGTGGACATTATACGGCACAAAGCAGCAACGCGGCGGCGCGTCTGACCGAACGAGGGTATGGGAACTCGTTCGGCCGGACGCGCCGCCGCGGCAGTCACGGACGAAGCAGACAAGCGGCGATGCGCTTTGGCCTACCTACTCCCCCGCCACGCTCGCGCGCAGCTTGGCAGCGATGGGCTCGGACGCCAACAGAAACACGAGCATAGCCACGGAGCACACCAGGCACACGATCCAGGTGCTCGCAAAGGAGCCCGTAGCGTCGAACAGCACACCCGAGACGATGGCGCCCACGGTGCCACCGACCATCTCGAGCGAGGTAATGGTGCCCGTGACCTTACCCAGGTCGGCCATGCCAAACTGCTTAGACGCAGCGATCGTGGGCGTAATGGTGCCCATGCACGTTCCGATACCAAAGCTAATGGCAGCCACGATGGGGCCGAGGTCGGTTGCGGGGAAGCACAGGGTGACGCAGGCAACGATGCACGCAACGGACCCCAACACATTGCCAAAACGCAGGCCAAATCGATCATAGATGGCGCCAAGGGAAATCTTGGCGATAACGACGGTAACCATATAGGCCGAAAGCACGGTGCCTGCCCACATAGGGTCGTGACCGCCCGTGACGATCTTGGCGCCGTTGACGGTGACGCTCGTCATATTCGTAACCTGGTTGGGCAGGATGGCGCCATTGACAAGGCCCATAAAAAGGAATGCCACGACGAGCAGCCAGAATGCCGGGCTCTTCTTAATGCGCGACCAACCAACACTGACGTCGGGGGCCGTATGCTCGTCCTTATCGCCCGCGGTGGAAACAGACGGATCGCCCGGGTTCTCGCCGAGCGGCTTCAGGCCAATCTCGGAAGGTTTGGTGCGGAAGGAATACGCCGTGATGGGCAGCGCCGCCACAATGCAGACGGCGGCAAGCACCAAGAAGGCGGAACGCCAGCCCACGCTCACGATTAGCGAGCTCACGATCGGCGAGAGAATGGCGCCGCCAAAGCCCGAGCCCGAAAGCGCAATGGAGATAGCAAGACCGCGTTTGGCTGTAAACCAGTTGGCAGTGACGAGGCTAATGAGCAGGCGGGTCGAGGCCACGGCGAAGCAGCCCGAGACGGCAAAGAGCACGTAGACCTGCCAAAGCTCGCCCACAAAGCTCATGCCGACAAGCACGGCAGAGGTGGCGATAACGGTGAGGGAGCCCAGAACGCGGCCGCTTACTTTATCGGCAACATGGCCGATCACAAGCGAACCCACAACGCTCACCACGGTGGAGATGGCATTGGAGATGTTGTACTGCGCAAGGGAAATGCCCAGGTCGCTGACGATCAGCGGCTGGAACAGGCTCATGCAGTTGACGAAAATCGTGTAGCACGTGGCCATGATCACAAAGCCGGAGGCCACCACGAGCCAGCCGGGGAAGAACTTGCGTTGCCGGGACATACTGCTCCTTATTTAACAAACGAATAGCCGGCGCCGGGCGCCGGTAGTGCCCAAGATTGCCTTGAAAGACAAGGGCATAGGCCTTACGGCCATGCCCGCAGGCTTGAAAGGCAAGGTTGGGTGCTACCGGTGGTCGGCGATATAGCCCAAAGCGACGGCGGTATAGGCCGCGGCACCGAGCGGCAGCTCGGCATCGTTAAAGCGCGCCTTGGGATGGTGCTGGGCAAAATGCTCATCCGTATCGGTTACAGCGGCGCCCACGGTAAAGTACGCGCTCGGGATCTTGCTCGAGATAAGCGCAAAGTCCTCGCTCGCCATGGCGTGGAACAACGGCAGGAAAGCTGCCTTGGGCAATGTCGCACCCACATAGCCCAGCGATGCCTGGGTCATATCGTCATCGAGTACGAGTGGCGGAACATCCGAGAGCGTCTCGATGGTCGCCGGCGTACGATACGTTGCCGCGACGCCATTGACGACCTCGGCAATGCGGCTCTTAAGGTGAGCCATGAGCTCAACATCAAAGCCGCGCAGCGTTCCCTCGAGCACGCAGGTGTCGGGGATGACGTTGGCCGCCAAGCCGCCGGCGAACTTACCAACGGTAAGTGCGACTTCCTTGGCCGCCGGCACCTCGCGGGAGATAAGCTCCTGAAGCGCCAGGTGCACGTGGACGCCGGCCGTGATGGGGTCGATGCAGATCTCGGGGCTGGAACCGTGGCCGCCCTTGCCCTGGAGCGTGATGCGGAAACCGTACACGCCCGAGAGCGCCGGGCTGCCGTAGAGCACCAGGCCAAGCGGCGACTGGCTGTTGACATGCATGGCAAAGGCCGCCTGAGGACGCGGGTTCTGCAGCAGGCCATCGGCGATGGCAGCGCGTGCCCCTTCAAAGGTCTCCTCGCCCGGCTGGAACAGCAGTTTGACGGTGGCATTGGCGTCGACGAGCTCGGCCTCGCGGGCCTTGAGCAGGCGAGCCGCACCAAGCAGCGCCGTCGCGTGCATATCGTGACCGCAAGCGTGCATGCAGCCGTTGGTGGATGCAAAGGGCTCGCCGGATTCCTCGGCAACGGGCAGGGCGTCCATGTCGCCACGAAGCATGATGACCGTTCCGGCCTGCTCGTCCTTGCACGTGCCATTGCCCTGAGCGGCCGCACCGGCACCGATCAGGCCAACGACGCAGGAACCGTCGACTAGCGTGGTATGGGGGATGTCCATCTCGTCCAGACGTGCCTGGATATAGGCAGACGTCTGCGGAAGATTGTTACCCAGCTCGGGCATCTGGTGTAGATCGTGTCGCCACGCAGCGAGCTCGTCTGCAAAAGCCTGAGCTTCTGCAACAAGACCGTCACCGATAGCGGTCTGCGCCGCCGCGGTGGCCTTGGGCGCTGATTGCGGTTGAAGATCGGACAGTGCTGGTGCCATAGATGCCCTCCAGTAACGTTTTTGCAGCAAGCACTTTGATAGCGTAAAGTGCAAGGTACTACTTTAAGGGCATGACATAAAAATGCCGCCCTGGGAGGGCGGCGCAACAAGTTGTTTACAATTGCGGGTGTGATTTTCGGCGCAAGAAATCGAAATGCGTCTCGCTCAAGATAATCGAAAGAAAGATGAGCGCGAAGCCGGCGAGCAGGCGCGAGGTGAGCGCCTCCCCCATCAGCAGCACCGAGAACAGCACGCCCGAAGGCGACTCCATCGAAAGGAGCAGTGAGCCCGTCGAGGCCGAGACATGCGCCAAGCCGACGTTTTGGATGAGCAGAGCCGCGCATGTGCAACCAACCGAGAGAAACGCCATCGCGCTGATAAAGCTCGGCGTCCACACGGACAGAGGCGCTTGGGTCTCGAATAGCAGCGACGTTGCCAGGCTCAGCACGCCGTTGCCCACAAACATCCAAAACGTGATGACGTTGATGTCCATTTTGCGACCGTACTTGGCAGTCACCGCCATCTGGATGGCGAAAAAGACCGCACCCGCCAGCGTAATGACATCACCGATGTTGAATTCAACGCTATCGAGCGCCACCAAGCCAATGCCCGCCAAGCACAGCAGCGCCGCGCCCAGGTTATAGCGGGTGAGTTTTTCGCCGCTCAGAAAATAGCTCGCGAACGGCACAACGATGCAATACGTGCCCGTCAAAAAAGCATTCTTGCCCGCCGTGGTGTGCGCCAGACCGACTGTCTGCAGGGCGTAGGCGGCCCACATAAGTGCGCCCATGCCAAGTCCGACGATAAGGTTGCGGGCGTTGAGGTGCGCGATGATGCGCTTGTGGAAGATGAAAAACATGACCAACGCCGCAGGCAGAAAGCGCACGTAGAGCAGTTCGAACACCGGAATGGTGTCGAGCGCGTCCTTCATGGTCGTAAAGGAGTAGCCCCAGACGACTGCCACCGAAAGCAGCAGGACTTTCCAGAACAGCGGCGAGCGAGCGCCGGCGCCGCGGGAGGTGCCGCCCGCGCCCAGGTCCTCGCGAGCAACAGGGCTATCGGGCATCATTTCGATATTGTCAGTGGCATGCTGGGCCATAGGGCATCCTCGCGCTCAATCTGGGCGTGGTGTCCGCACGCGCATGGCTGCGTGCCGCCTCATGGTCAAATAAAAGCAGGGCGCACCGGACCCCCGGCACGCCCCGCTACTGTAGCAACAACCAAGCAGCCCGTGCAATTCACTACGCTAAAGCATCGGGTTGGAAGATCTCGATGTTCCGACGGCGTTTACGTTGCTGAACTAAATCAATTTGGTTGACTCCAGTTTTTCGATGATCCAGTCGTTGGCTTTGATGACCGGGCGGCGGAAGACGACGCCCAGTGCCAGCGACGGAATCAGATAGCTCGCCAGAATGCCTAGCTCAATCCAGTACTCCATGTGGTACGCACCGGCCATGGCGGCATGCATGGCGTTGATGCCGTGGGTGAACGGCAGGAACGGATAGATCGTCTGGAACACGGGGCCGGTCATCTCGATGGGGAACGTGCCGCCCGAACCGCCGACCTGCATGACCAGCAGCACGACGGCGAGCGCCTTGCCGATATCGCCAAACGAAACCGTAAGCGTGTAGACGATATTGGAGAACACGAGACTCGCGACCCAGCCCGCCAGCACAAACTGCAGCGGGTCGTCGCACTGGATGCCAAAGAACAGGATGTCGCCCGCACACACGAGCGTTGCCTGCAGCAGGGCCAGACCGCCAAAGAACAGGTAGCGGCCCAGGTAGATCTCGTGCAGGCGCACGGGGATGAGCTCGTTGATAAGCTCATCGTCAACCGAGACCTTCATCATGGCCGCCAGCACAATCGAGCCCACCCAGAGCGACAGAATCGTGTAGAACGGTGCCATGGCCGAACCGTAGTTGCGGATCGGATAGACCGGCTTGCGATCGAGCGCGACGGGGCCGGAAAGCGACACGGCCAGACCCTCGGGATCATTGCCGATCATCGTCTTGATCGTAGCGAGGTCATCCGACATCAAGGCGCCGTCGAGCTCGTCCTTAAACGCACTGATCTTGTCCGACGCCTCGCCCAGCTGATCAGAAGCCTTGTTGACCAGCTTTGCAGCCTTGGAGAGGCCCTTTGCCAGCGAACCGGATGCGTCGGTCAGGCCAGCAACAGCACTATCCAGATCGTTCGAAATACCGTTCAGCGAATCCAAAACGCCCGAGATGGTCTTCTTGAGCTCCTTTGCCTTGGCCGAAAACGTAGAGTCGTAGTCAGTCTTGGCGCCCGAGATACCAGCCTTGGCATCGGCGATGGCCTGGTCGACTTCGGCACGCGTGCTGTTGACCTCTGCCATGCTGTCAGAAAGGGACTTAGCAGTTGCCGTCAGGTCCTTGGCGCTGTTGCGATACTCCACCGCGATCCTGTTCAGCGATGTTGCCACAGACTTGAGGCTCTCCTGGAGCTTTTCGTCACTGACCTGCTCGGCAAAGCCGCGGAGCTGGTCGGCCGTGGCGTCGATATCGTCGGCACGTGTATTGAGCGCCGCCGCGGCATCGTTGAGCTGAGACACCGTAAGGTACACATGCTGGTTTGCGGCATCGAATGCCTTCGCAAGCTCGGCGGACACGTTGTCGAACGAGCCCGCGCTTCCGTCAATCGCGGCGTTGATGGCGTCGTTGGCGGCCTTCAGCGCTTCTTTGGAATCGCTCATGCCGCTCTTGGCATGCTCCATCAACTGCTTGGTCGACTCATCGACCGTACCCGTCTGCTGGAGCATACCGCTCGCCGACGTCAGCGAATCGGACGTAGAGCTCAAAATGCCCGCGAGCGACGAAGCATTAGCCTGAACGTCTTGCAGGTCCTCAATCGAATCGCCGAGCGTCGAGGACAGGTTGGCGATAAAGTTGCTGACCTGGTCGGTGCTCATGTAATCGAGCAGGCTGGACACCGTCTTAAGACCGATGCTCGTAATGGTCTCGGTAAAAGATTCGTTAACCTGGTTCTGAACGGCGCTCGAACCCTTCTCGGTCACGATCTGCGCGATGGCGTTGGCCTTCTGGTTCTCGTAAAACTCGATATCGGCGTGTTTCACGTCGGTCGAGAAAAGCGTCATCATGTCAGCGCTAAACGTTTTGGGAATAACGACGGCAGCATAGTACGCGCCCGACTTAACGCCCTCGATAGCCTTTTCGCGATCGTTAAGCACAACCCAATCGAAGCTCTCGTTGCCACGTAGGGTGGCGGTCACGTTTTCGCCCACGTTAACCTCGACGGGGATCAGATCGCTCTCGTAACCCTCATCGGTGTTGACCACGGCAATCTTAAGATTGCCGGTGTTGCCGTACGGATCCCAGCTGCCGGCGATGTTAAACCACGCGTACAGGCACGGCACGATAATGAGACCCATCACGACAATCAAGCCGATCACGGAGCGAGACACGTTTTGGACATCGCGCCTAAACAGATGCAGGATGTTCTTCATTTATGCCTCACCTCCTTTGGAGTGCTTGCCGAACGGGGCGGTATCTCCATCATTTATGGCTGTGTTGTCGCTGCCCTGAGATTTATGGTGCGAGCCGATATGCGGCAAGCGGCCCGTGGACTGATCGCCGCCCTTGGCACCACGCTCGCTGGCGTTGAGACCAAACATGTGGCGGGCGGCAGGAATGGCGGCCGTGTGCTCGCGCATCTCGCGACGAAGGTCCTCATCCGAAAGCGCCGAGATGCGCATCTGGGTATTGAGGCTCGCACGGATATATTCGATATTGATAAGCCAGCCGCAGATGGCAATAACCGAGATGATCCAAATGACAAGCAGGATGATCTTGCCGTTATTGTCGATATCGAGAACCGTCGACAGGACAAAGAGCAGGACCTGAACGCCCACCACGGCGGCAAAACCGCCCTTGATGTAGTACGGGTAGCGATGTTCAAAGGCGACCGCATGATCGAGCAGTTCGCGACGGTACGAATCGGAATCGAGCATGACACGCATGGCCGTGCGCAGCGAGTAGCGCTGGCGCGGCAGGTCGTTGGACTCGCAAATCATCATACCGGTCGTGGAAAGCTGTTTATCAAAGAGCAGGTTAAGGTTGAGCAGCAGCGGACGCAGCTGCAGGCCGATAAAGAGCGCCACGATCAAGAACACGCCCAGAATGCACAGGTTAAACAGGTAGTTGAACGAATACATGCCGCCGACCGTCTCGCGCAGCAGATTGATGCCGTAGGTAAAGGGCAGCAGCGGGTGCAGCCACTGGAAGAAGCCGGGCATCATCTCGATGGGGTACATGCCCGACGAACCCGGGATCTGCACGATGACGAGAATGACGCCGATAGCCTTGCCGATATGCTTAAACGTGGTGGACAGCGCATAGATGATATTGACGTAGGTGAACGAGATGGCGATGCCGCCCAGCACGAACAGCAGCGGGCTGACGCACTGCACGCCGATCACCAGATCGCCTACCGTAACGATGATGGCCTGGAACGCGCCCAGGATCACCAGGAGCAACCAGCGGCCAAAGTAGCCCTGACGCGCGGTAAAGCTGCCGATGCCTTCGCGGTCGACCTCGAGCTTGTAGATGGCGATAAGCACGTAGCCGCCCACCCACAACGCCAGATTGGTATAGAACGGGGCAATGCCCGAACCAAAGCTCTTGACCGGATAAATTGACTTTGAGGTCAGCTCGACCGGAGATGCCATGAAGTCTGCAACGTCATCGACGTCGACGCCCATCAGGCCGGCCAGCTCGCCCATGGACTCGGAGGTCTGTAGCGCCGCGATGTCGTTGGCGGCGGTCGCAAGCTTGTCCTGGACCTTGGCAAGCGAGGCATCGGTCTGGGACAGCGTGGTCTTGGCCTGACCGAGCGTAGCGTTGAGTTGCGAAAGCGTACCGCGCGCACTTGCAATAGTAGGCGTGAGGCCAGACACGATTCCCGTCAGATCACCCGAGACGGCGGCAAATGAATCAAGCGCGCTCGAAGCCTTCGACAGCGCGTTTTGACCCAGGTCCGTCTGGGCCTGGCCAAGGTTGGTCGCACCGGTCTGAATTGCATTATTGATAGCGTCGCTGGCACCCGAGACAGCCGCAGCGTCATTCGCCATGGCGCTCGACTGCGCAGACAGACCGTCCTTGATGCTCTGAAGCTTTTCATTCTGCTCGCGGAGCAAATCGATGATCGATACAATGCGCGCGTCAATTTCCTTGGAACCTGTCGACGTGTCATTGACGAGAATTTCCAAGTGCCCGATAACGGCCTTATTGTGGTCGATCGTCGCTTGGAGAGACTCAAGCGAGTTGTCGATACGGATAGTCATAGATGCGACCGTGCCCGTCAGCTTGCCAATCGCAGCGTTTGCGGAGGCTGACGTCTTGGTGAGCGCAAGGCTGCCTTCCGAGAGCGCCTTGGAGAGCGAGGCGACAGAGTTGCCCGCCGTGGCGCGAGCCTCGCCCAGCAGGTCATTGCCCTGGGAGATCGCCTGCGTCAGCGACGGCGCCTGACCCTGCAGACCGGCAAGTGCCGCATCTGCCGAGGCAATGGAACCACTCGTCTTATCGATGGCGGCATTCATGTCGCCAATCGAATCACGCACTTCGCCCAACGTATCGGAAGCCTCTGATACCGAACCGGCCAACGAATCCTGAGTCTGGGTTGCCTTGTCCTTTAAATCGACTCCGGCATCCTTGGCAATACTGGCAACGGTCTCGCCCACCGTGGAGACAAATTCCGAGTTGATCTGCTCCTCGATGGTGTTTGCACCGGTGTCGGTAACCTTGGGCGCAATAGCGCTCTTCTTCTCATTGACGTAGTACGTAAGCTTGGGCTGATGGTAGTTGCCGTCGAGCATCGAAACCAGGTTATCCGAGAAGTTCTTGGGGACTACGATGGCCGCATAGTACTCACCGCTCTCGACGCCCTCTTTGGCATCGGCCGCAGAATCGACGAAGGTCCAGCCCAGCTGATCGTTCTCCTTGAGCTGATCGACGACCTGATCGCCCGCGTTGAGCTCGCCCACCAGGTCGTTTTGGGTGCCCCGATCGTTGTTGGCGATGGCAATCTTGATGCCCTGGGTGTTTCCGTACGGATCCCAGTTGGCCACGATGTTGTACCAGGCATACAGCGAGGGAATAACGCACACGCCAAGGGTAACCACCAAGGCGACGGGGTTCACAAGCAGTCGCTTAATGTCGCGCTTAAATATCGCAAAGGAGACCTTTGCATTGGATAGTTTGCTGCCGAGACTCACGCTTGGACCATCCATCCTGTCGTTGAATCGAATCGTACTATTGATAACCATTGTACGTAGGCGCTTTAGCGTCTCAGAGCACAATGGTATTGAGTTTTGCGGGTAGCAATATACTACGAAGACGAATTAACGTACAGTTGTACAGTATCTTTAATTTCAGCAGGTCACAAAACCACAACCCCGACAAATAATTGATCCCTTGGGGACGGAGGAATCATTCAAAAGGAAACGAGAGTGGAAAATCTCCCACTTCAAGCCCGCATTCGAGCCAAAAGTGGGAGATTATCCACTCTCGTTCTAATCTAGTTACGGTGCCGTATCCCCGAACTACATCAAGTTGCAAACAGCCGCCGCGAAGGCAACGGGGTCCTCGGGCAAAATGCCCTCGACCAGCAGAGCCTGGTCATAGAGCAGACCGGAGTACTGCTTGATCTTGTCGGCGTCGCCTGCCTTCTGGGCAGCGACAAGCTTGTCAAAGACCGGGTGCTTGGCGTTGAGCTCGAGCACGCGTTGGCTCTTGGGCATGCCGTCGGGCGCGCCCTCGGGTCCCTTCTGGAGCACCTTCTCCATCTCGAGCGAAAGTGGGCCCTCGGTGGTGATACAAGCGGGGGCATCGGTCAGGCGCGCGGAGACGGCGACTTTCTCGACCTTGTCACCGAGCGCCTCCTTCATAGCGCTAAAGAGGTCCTCGTTCTCCTTGGTGGCGTCCTCGGCCTCCTTCTTCTCGTCCTCGGTCGCCAGGTCAAGATCACCGGTCGCAACGTTCTTGAGCTCTAGATGACGATCCTCGACCTCGGGCTCGGCACCGTCGGCCACAGCCTTCTCGGCAGCCTCGCGGGCAGCATCGTCCTCGTAGATCTTGGGCATATCGGCGGCAACGTACTCACGCATAGCCTGGAACGTGAACTCATCCACATCCTGCGTCAGCAGCAGCACGTCATAGCCGCGGTCGAGCACGCCCTTTACCACGGGCATCTTGGCCAAGCGCTCACGCGAGTCGCCGGCGGCGTAGTAGATGGCCTTCTGATCCTCAGGCATGCCCTTGGCATACTCGGCCAGGGTAATCATCTTCTGTTCCTTGGCAGACCAGAACAGCAACAGGTCGGCGAGCTCATCGGCCTTCATGCCATAGCTCGAGTAGATGCCGTACTTAAGACCGCGGCCAAAGTTCTCAAAGAACTTCTCGTAGGCCTCGCGGTCGTTGTCACGCATATCCTCAAGGTCGGCGGTAATCTTCTTTTCCACACGCTTGGCGATGGCCTTGAGCTGACGGTTCTGCTGCAGCGTCTCGCGCGAGATGTTGAGCGACACGTCGGCGGAATCCACGACGCCGCGGACAAAGTTGTAGTAGTCGGGCAGCAGGTCGTCGCACTTCTCCATGATCAGGACGTTGGAGCTGTAGAGCGCCAGACCCTTCTCGTAGTCCTTGCTGTACAGATCGAACGGCGCGCGTCCCGGCACAAACAGCAGGGCGTCATACTCGAGCGTGCCCTCGGCGTGGAAGCTGATGGTGCGCGCAGGATCGTCAAAGTCGTGGAACGTGGACTTGTAGAACTCGTCGTAGTCCTTCTGCTCGACATCGGAGCTGTGCTTCTTCCAGATCGGTGTCATGGAATTGACGGTCTCGAGCTCCTGGTAGTCCTCGTACTCGGGCTTGTAATCGTCGCCGGCGTCCTCGGGCTTGGGTTTCTGGCGGCTCTTGGACACCATCATCTGGATCGGGTAACGCACATAGTTACTGTACTGCTGAATCAGGCTCTTGAGACCCCACTCGGTCAGGAAGCGATCGTAGGTCTCGGCCTCGCCGTCGGCATCGAGCTTCTCGTTCTCGCGCAGCGTCAGGATGACATCGGTACCGTGCTCGGCGCGCTCGCCGTCCTCGATGGTGTAGCCCTCAAGACCGTCGGATTCCCACACATGGGCGACATCCTCGCCGTAGGCGCGGCTGACGACCTTCACATGGCTGGCGACCATAAAAGCCGAGTAGAAGCCCACGCCAAACTGACCGATGATGTCGACATCGGAGCCCTGCTGCTCGGCGTTCTCGGTCTTAAACTCCTCGGAGCCGGAATGGGCGATGGTGCCCAGATTGCGCTCCAGCTCCTCGGCGGTCATGCCAATGCCGTTATCCGAGATGGTAATGGTGCGGGCGTCTTTATCAAAGGAGACGCGAATGGCCAGGTCGCCCTGGTCGATCTTGACGCTCGGGTCCTGCAGGCTCTTAAAGTTGAGCTTGTCGACGGCGTCGCTCGCGTTAGAGATAAGCTCGCGCAGGAAGATTTCTTTATTGGTGTAGATGGAGTTGATCATGAGGTCGAGCAGTTTTTTGCTCTCGGTCTTAAATTGACGCATGTGCAGTCCTTTCGCGCTACCCCTGTCCGCAAAAACGGCTCGGTCGCCCGAGCCGCATCGCAGACCTGCTATGTTCAGACTTAGATTTTATAACCCATTAGCGCGCATATATACATACGGAATCGAAAAACTGTATGTCTAAGCGCTCCGATGCGCCAATTGCCAAGGAGCGTCCCCAACTGCCGGCAGAAAAGGAACGTCCCTATCTGCCATCTACGCGCTTGGCCATCCAGACATGGGGCTGGCCCTCGTCTTCGTAATCTACCGGGGCAATTTGCGTGTAGCCCGCCTTTGCATAGAGCGGCAACACGTATTCCTGCGCATGCAGCTTAATAAGCTTAGCGCCGGCATCGCGTGCACACGAAGCACTGGCCTCGACGATCGCACTCGCCAGTCCGCGACGACGCATAGCCGGCAGCACGGCGACGCGCCCCATAATGTAGGTCTCCCCCGCCGCAACGCCTTCGTCCATGTCGCATGCCGGCAACACCGGGGCCTCTGCGTCAGCCACGCGCTCAAGCTCTTCGGGAAACACGCGCGAGCAACCGGCAAGCTCGCCGTCTACATAGAGCGTCACATGAATGCAGTTTGGATCCTCGTCGATAGCGTCGAACTCATTCTCGTAGCCTTGCTCGTCCATAAAAATGACGCGGCGCACCAACGCCGCGTCATCAAAGCATCCCGTCTTAAGTTGGATATCCATGGCTGCCCTTTCATTCAATGCGAACGTTAGGGACAGATATTAGCGAAAATGAGCTCCGCGCACGCTATACTTCGCGCGAGCCTTCGCCAGGCAGTCGTAATGACCCACGTTATGGGCATCGCTCGCGATGAAGCTGTACAGGTTCTGATCGAACAGGCGCTGTGCCGGCTTTTTCTCGCGACCAAATCGACCGCCGGCAATAAAGTCCGCCGAAGCCTGCAGCTTGCAGCCCATATCGACCAGGCGCTCCGCCACGCTTACATCCTTTTGAACCGCACGATAGCGCTCAGGATGAGCGATGATCACCTGGTAGCCACGGCACTGCAAATCATAAATCGTGTTCTCGTACTCTCTAAACGCATACGCATCGGCATGCGTCGAAAGCTCGAGCAGAAACTCGTTGGTCCCATCGAAATGCAAGTGCTCCGCGGCATCGATACCAAGCTCAACGAGCTTTCGATGGTTGACCTCGAAGCCCATCTGGAGCGGAAAACCGTCAGCGTTATCACGCAGCAGCTCAAAGGCATCCCACATCTTGTCGTAATCAAAATAGGGATCACGGCAGTGAGGAGTGCAAACGATTCTGGTTACACCGGCCCGCTTGGCAGCCTCGAGCATCGCCAAGCTCTCATCGAGATCGGCGGCGCCGTCGTCTACACCCGGCAAGATATGGCAATGAATGTCACGCATAGATCAGCCTTAATCAACTAAACGTTTGCTCGGTTGGTGAAGATGCCCTTTTTGGAAGTCCCCTGATCGTCGGAGCCCTTCTTCACCTTCTTACCGTCCTTGGTGTAGTAGGAGTAGTAGTACTCGCTGGTCTCGGTCTCGCAGTAGTTCATAACGGTACCAATGAGCTTGACCTTCTCGGACTTCTTAAGCTGACCGATGGCGTTGAGCGCCTCCTCGCGCTTGGTGAAATCCTCACGCACGACAAAAAGCGCACCGTCGGTCAGACTTGCGATCTCGGCAGCATCGATGAAGGTGCCGACCGGAGGAGCGTCGAAAATGACGTACTGGAACTTGGCAGACAGCGCCTTGACCAGCTTGGCAAAGCGGTGAGAAACGATGATGTCGGCAGGATTGGGAATGTGCGGCTCGGCATCGAGGAAGTAGAAGTTCTTCTGACCCGTCTCGACAATTGCCTGGTCAATGGAGATCTGCTCGGAAAGGACCGCATAGAGTCCGCCGCGCGAACGAACGCCGAGCATATCGGAAAGAGACCTGCGGCGCATATCGGCCTCGACCAGGAGCACGGACTTGCCGCTCGTGGCGATTGCCTGAGCAAGGTTAATGGAAACCGTAGACTTGCCCTCGTTGGGAATCGAGGAGGTAACGGTGATGGTACGAATGGGGTCGTCCACGCTCGCAAAGCGGATGTTGGCCAGAAGGGTCTTGGCGGCATTCTGTACAACGAGCTTATCGGTGTTCTTTGCCTTAGCCATGCCTATTTACCACCTTTCATAGCCGGAATTCGGCCAACAACGGGAATGCCCAGGAGCTCTTCTGCCTCTTCGGCACCGCGGATGCGGGTATTGAGCATGTCCGCCAAAACGACATAGGCAACTGCGATAAAGATACCGGCGAGGAACGCGACGGCAATATACAGCGTGCGCTTGGGGCCGCTGGGGGCTTCGGGGGTCTTGGCCTCGTCGATAACGTTGATGCTCTGGGCAGCGCCGACGTTCTGAGCGACCGTACTCACCGAGCTGGCCATGGCCTTTGCGACCTTAGCCGTCTCCTTGGCATCGGTGCCGGTAACCGAAAGCGTAATGACACGCGTGGTGGTCTCGGAGGAAACAGACACCTTGTAGTCATCCAGGTCAGCAAGGCCCAGCTCATTGGCAGCACCGCTCTTAACGCTATCGCTATCCAGCAGCGTGGCGATATCGTTGGAAAGCATCTGGCTCGCCGAGAGATCGTTGTAGCTCATCTGACCGCTATCGTCGGTCTTGGCGAGAATGTACATGCTCGTCGTCGCGGTGTAGGTGTTGTCCATCGCAACGAAGGACACGATGCCCATGGCGATCGCGCAGACCACCGGAAGGGTGATGACCAGCTTGAGGTGCTTCTTCAGCAGCTGGAACAGTTCGAGAAGGGTCATGCAGCTTGCCTTTCATTTCCCCAGTTCGGATTGACAAAACTGTCCGTATGTTATCGCATCTTTTTACCGAGACCAAACTCTATACATAAGAAACAGGCTCTCCTGTAAAAATGTCGGAAGCAATCGTAAAATTGCACAACAACGCCGCACCCGAAAGTCAAATGCGGCGTCTACATCAATACCCATGTTGTATCGCTATGCGAATGGCTCGTCCTGCTGTATGGGAAACGTCACCGTAATGGTGGTTCCCACGCCCAACTCGCTCGACAGATCGAGCGTGGCGTGATGATACAGGGCCGCATGCTTGACAATGGCAAGCCCCAGACCGGTTCCGCCGCGCGCCTTGGACCTACTCTTGTCCACGCGATAGAACCGCTCAAATACCTTGCCCTGTTCTTCAGGCGCGATACCGATTCCCGTGTCGGCGACCGCAAGGAACGGATGGCCTTCGTCGTTGGTGCCGCACTGCAGCGTAACCGTACCGCTGAGTCGATTGTAGCGGATGGCGTTGCTTGCCAGATTATAGATGAGCTCGTCAATCAAGCGCGACACGCCCTCGATGACCACAGGCTTGGTCTCATGACTTATCGTCACATTCGCCTGACGGGCGACCTGTTCAAGACGCTGCTCAACCGCGTAGATGGCACGCGAGAGCTCAATAGGCTCCGTGGACCCAATGGGCACCGCCTCGCCCTCAGTTGCACGCTCGGCCTCGTCCAAGTTAGACAGCGTAAGGATGTCGTTGACAAGCGCCGCCAAACGGCCCGCCTCACGATAGATGCGACCGCCAAAGTTGCGCAGGTCGTCCTCGCCCTCGACCATGCCGTTTGCGATGAGCTCGGCATAACCCGAAATCGCCGTAAGCGGCGTCTTGAGCTCATGAGTGATATTCGCCGTGAACTCGCGGCGCATACGGTCGTTGTCCGCTAGCACCGCCATTTGGCGCTTGAGCTCCTGGCGCTGCGACTCAATACGCTCAAGCATGGGGACCATCTCGGCATAGGCGTGCTCATAGCTACGGCGTGGGTGGTCCAAATCCACCTCTTGCAAAGGCGCGATGATGGCACGGGACTCGCGGCGCGCCATAAAAAACGAGAGTACCGCACCCGCTGCCGCGATAAGCAGCATCGGCGCCACCATCGACAGCAAAATCGCCGCAACGCCAGGCTGGGCCTGCGCCAAGCGGACAACCTGGCCGTTATCAAGGGCGACGGCGCGATACAGCATAATCTCGTCGAGCGTAGAGCTTGCGCGCTCCGCGGAACCCGAACCATTCTCAAAGGCCTCGATGACCTCGGGGCGATCGCCGTGGTTGGGCAGTGTGGAAGGCGACGCCTCGTTGTCGTAGGCAACCGATCCATCCTTGTTAATCAGCGTGATGCGCAAGTCCTCGCGATCGAGGCTACGCAAGAACGGGATGGGCTCCTGCTGCTCGTCGAGGGCGGCAGCAATGAGCTCGGTTTCCTGCGCCAGATTGGCACTCGTGGCATCCGCCAAGGTGTTTTGCACAAAGAACGCACCCAGCACCGTAAACGCCACGATAACCGCCATGGCACAGACAAAGATTGTCACAAAAACGCGGTGCGACAGCGTATGTTTTCCCTGGGGGGCGAAGACCACGGGTTACTCCTCCGATGCGGTGGCCGCGGTGTCGTCACCTTCGGCACCATCACCAGCAGAAGGCTCGGCCAAGCGGTAGCCCACGCCGCGCACGGTCTCGATGGCGCTGGCATGCTCGCCCAGTTTTTGGCGAAGCGTCTGCACGTGCACGTCGACGGTGCGCGAACCGCCGTCGAAGTCCCAGCCCCACACGCTCTGCAGCAACGACTCGCGGGTAAAGACCACGCCGGGCTTGTGCATGAGGTACTCGAGCAGGTCGAACTCGCGCAGGGTGAGCTTAAGCGACTCGCCGGCAACAGTCACCTCACGATGGCTGGGCGAGAGCACGATGTCGCCCACGCTGAGCACATCGCTTGCCTGTTTGACCATGCCGCCGCGACGCAGCAGTGCGCGGCAGCGGCTGGCGAGCTCCATGAGCGAAAACGGCTTAGTCAGGTAATCGTCGGCACCGCCATCGAGCGCCATCACCTTGTCGAGCTCGGTATCCTTGGCGGTAAGCATCATGATGGGCACCGTCGCCGTCAGGCGATCGGCACGCAGTCGACGCATAATCGCCAAGCCATCGGTATCGGGCAGCATGATGTCGAGCAGGACGGCATCGGGTACCCGTCGCGCCACGGCAGCCTTAAACTCACCGTCGCACGAAAAGCCTTCGGCCTCAATCCCCTGCTTGCGCAGCGCATAGATCGTCAAATCCCTGATGTTGTCATCGTCCTCGACGTAATAGATCATGTTGAACCCCTTTGCGGCCGGCATGACCGCATCTTAACCCTAAAGGTACCTTTACTAGATGGTATCAGCCAAAACGCCCCGTCAAATAATCCGCCGTGCGCGGATCGGTCGGATTCTTGAAGAGTTGCGCGGTGGGCGCGTGCTCCACCAGCTCACCCAGCAAAAAGAATGCGACCGAATCGGAGATACGCGCCGCCTGCTGCATATTGTGCGTAACGACCACGAGCGTGCAGGTCTCTTTGAGCTCGCAGGCCAGCTGCTCCACCACCAGCGTCGACACAGGATCGAGTGCCGAGGTCGGCTCGTCCATCAGCAGAATGTCGGGCTGCACGGCAAGTGCGCGGGCGATGCACAGGCGCTGCTGCTGTCCACCCGAAAGACCCAGGCCCGACTCGTTGAGCTTGTCCTTGGCCTCATCCCATAGCGCAGCGCGACGAAGGGAGTCCTCGACCAGCTCATCCAGCGCAGCGCGATCGCGCACACCCATACCGCGCGGACCATACGCGACGTTGTCGTAGATGCTCATGGGAAACGGGTTGGGGCGCTGGAACACCATGCCCACGCGCTGGCGAAGGCGGCAGATGTCGTAGTCGCCCAGGATATCTTGACCATCGAGCGCAATCTTGCCCTCGATGCGGCAATCCTTGATGCCGTCGTTCATGCGGTTAAAGCAGCGCAGCAACGTGGACTTTCCGCAGCCCGAAGGCCCGATGAACGAGGTGATCTGCTTGTCGCGGATCTTGATATTCACGTCCTTGAGCGCATGGTGGTCGCCATAGAACAGGTCGAGGCCCTCGACATCGATACGCGTCGGCGAGGCGGCAAGATCCTCTGCCGTGGGGCGAGTCGCATCCCCAACCTCGCGCTCGTGCGCGGCCTCGGCCTGCGCTTCCATGAGTTCTTCAAGCTCCGTGGGCTCCACAGCCGCAGCAGCCGTCATACCGCATACCTCCACATCGATATCAATTCAGCAGTATCGATAGTAGAAATCGCGGCTCATATGCACGTGAGCGCATTGTCAAGTGTTTGTAAGGGCACGCTGGCTATGCGGCGGGCAGCTCGATGGTGAATATCGTGTGTTCGGGCGTCGATTCACATGCAACGGTACCGCCGTGTGCCGCGATGATCTCCTTGGCAATAGCAAGGCCCAGACCGGCACCACCGCGATTGGTCGCACGCGCCGCATCCAGGCGATAGAACTTCTCAAAGATCACCTTGAGCTTAGCCGCAGGGATAGGATCGCCCTGATTGATAAAGCGAACGCGCACGCCGCCATCGTCTTGGCGCCCGGCCTCAATCGTGATAGTCGAGCCCTCATAGCTATAGGCGACGGCGTTTTTCATGATGTTGTTGAACACGCGAGCCATCTTGTCGCCATCCACGAGCACCGTCAGGTCCTCGTGGATATCAACTTGGGCTTCCTTATGCTGCTCGTTGAGGATGGGATAGAACTCGTCAGCCACCTGAGCCAGCAGCAACCCCAGATCAACATAGCCGCGCGTGAGCACGATATCGTGGAAGTCAAAGCGCGTGATATCGAAGAACTCTTCGATGAGCGCATCGAGCCGGTGCGCCTTGTCGAGAGCCACGCCCGTAAAGCGCGCACGTTGCTCAACCGGCAGCTCAGGAGCCTCTTGCAGCAGCGAAAGATAGCCCACTACGCTCGCAAGCGGGGTGCGTAGGTCATGTGCCAAGTACGTAACCAGATCGTCCTTGCGATGCGACTCGTCACGCAGAGCTTGCTGCACCTTGCGCTCACGGTCACGCACGCGGTTAAGGGCGCCCTCGACCTCCAAGAAGTCGCCGTCGATGTTGTCCCAGGTGTCGGGGTGATCGATCAGGCGATCTTGAATACGAGCAGCCAGCACACAATCGGCATGCTGCTCGCCCTGTTCGTAGCCCTGGTAGTACAGGGCACGGCCGCACAAGAACAGCACGCACGCGGCAAGCGCCAGCACAAAGCCAAGCATGTTGAATACAAAGCCGGCATCGAACAGCACCGGCCCTTCGATGCCGCCGAGCGCCATGGCGCCAATCGCCAACGTCATGGCCCACGCGGCGCCGCCAATCACCACGCAGCGGCGCACGATCTCAAATCGATCGATCAGCAAAAAGCCAACAAGCAGCACCGCCAAGATTCCGACGATGTTGTCGATGCCAATCAGCAGCAGGCTCAGCAAAAAGAGCAGCACCGTTGCAAGCGCACGGTTGTCGACGACCGACCTCACGTAATCAAAGAGCCGATCGGGTACCTCGAATGCCTGCCTATCGTCTTTTGTCATATCCACTTCCCCACCATCAAAGGCGTTATTCGATTATGTAGCCGACGCCCCAGACGTTTTTGATAAAGCGCGGCTTTTGTGCGTCGTCGCCGATCTTTTCGCGCAGGTGGCGAATGTGCACCATCACCGTATTGTTGGAGCCGGGCATAAAATCCTCGTTCCACACCGCACGGAACAGGTCCTCCACGGCCACCACGCTGCCGCGATGCTCGACCAGATACAGCAAGATTGAATACTCGGTGGGTGTGAGGCGTACCGGTGCACCGTCCACCGTCACGGAACGAGCGTCGCGGTTGATCTCCAAGCCGTCGAGCTGAATGGTCGGCGACTCGGCCGCCTGTGCACGGCTACCGTAGCTGGTGTAGCGGCGAAGCTGAGCGTGCACGCGCGCGATGAGCTCCAGCGGACGGAACGGCTTAACCACGTAATCGTCCGCGCCAAGCGAAAGGCCCCCGATCTTGTCTTGCTGGGCATCGCGCGCCGTCAGCATGATCACGGGATAGGTATGGCTGGAACGGATCGTACGCAGCAGCTCAAACCCATCGATATCGGGCAGCATGACATCAAGCAGCGCCAGATCGAACTCCTGCTCCAAAATCGCCTTGGCAGCATCGGCCCCGCTATAGGCAATCTGGACATCAAAGCCCTCTTTTGTAAGGTAGATGCCAACCAAGTCGGCGATGGCCTTCTCGTCATCAACTACCAAAATGCGCTCGTTCATGCGTGCTCCTCTCGCGCTCCATTATGCCTGAGGCGACGCACGCCACACACAACAAGCGTGGGTGATTAAGTCGGCCTTAAGCACCCTTGTGCCCGTTCGGGTGCGGATGTGGGCCAAGCGCGCACGCGATGATCGCCGACGCCGGCAAACGATATACTCTAGTTCCAGAAGAGACCATCCCGTCGAAAGCGAAATCCGTGAAGTCCCTCACCTCTTTTGCAAAGCGCTCAGCCCAGCTTGCCGCCGGCTTTGTCTGCGCTATCGCCCTTGCCGCTGGCGCGCCCACCGTCGCCGGCGCCCAAGTGCTCACGACCGACAATGTTTGCGGCAAAACCGCCGATGCGCGCGGCATCACGGCCGAAAACCTGCCCGATATCGATGCGACCAATGCCCTCGTCATGGGCAAAGACGGCACCGTCTACTATGAGCGCGGCGCCGATGAGCAGGTCAAGATTGCCTCGATCACCAAGGTCATGACCGCAATCCTAACCGTCGAGAATTGCAAGATGGACGAGAAGGTCACGGTGAGCAACGCCGCAGCCACCGTGGGTAATTCGACCGCCGGCTTGCTCGAAGGCGACGAGCTTACCGTGGAGCAGGCACTGCGCGGCCTGATGATTCCCTCGGGCAACGACGCCGCCATCGTGCTCGCCGAATATGTGGGCAAGAAAATCGACCCTAAGACCAAAGACGCCGAGGCCACCTTTGTGAAGGCTATGAACGAGCGCGCTAAGAAGCTCGGCTGCACCGGTACGCTTTTTGAAAACCCGCATGGTCTGGACTTTGATGGGTGGGCTGGCGATATGCACTCAACCGCACACGACGTAGCGCTGATGATGCAGGAGGCCATGAAAAACGACACGATCCGCGAGGTCGTAGCGAGCGAGGATTCCTGGATCGAGGTCACGGGCGCCGACGGCACCGACCATTCGCATTCCATGGACACGCATAACTATTTGCTGGGCCAAGATGGCAACATCGGCGGCAAGACCGGCACCACCGACGATGCAGGCTATTGTTTTACGGGTGCCTACAACCGCGATGGCGACGAGATCTACACCGTTATTTTGAACTCCACCACCACCGACCAGCGCTTTACCGATACCGCAACCCTTGCCAACTGGTACTACGACCACAAGGTGACGGTCGCAATCGCCAACACGCAGGAAAAGACCGCCAACGGCAACCCGCTTATGGCGCGCATTAGTCAAACCGACTGGACGGATAAGACGATCGACGCCACGCTCGCCGATCCCACGGCGCAAGCGACCGTGTTTTCCCTTGCCGGCGAGGTGACCGAAAAGGTTAGCTACGACGATCTTTCGGGCACGGTGCATGTGGGCGACAAGGTGGGCAGCGTTACGCTCAAGCAGGACGGCACCAAGATCGCCGTCATGGACCTGGTTGCCGACGAGGAAGGCGCAGGGCCGAATCCCATTGAATGGCTGCTCGTGAAGCTCGATCGCTTGGGCCGCCGCATCGACAACCGCCCACTTGCGGCAGAGAGCGAGACCGTCGCCAAGGCTCCTGAGGTGTAGAGCGCAAGAATAATCAGCCCACTGAAAGGAGGCGTCCGAAAGGATGCCTCTTTTTTGAGGGTTCGAATCCCCAGCCTCCTTTCTCCACACAAAAAAAGGCCCCAAATGGGACCCTTCTTCAAATTCGTACTGGCGGAGAGCTGGGGATGTCCGGGCACGCTGCGCATGCCCTCCGGCTTCAAAGCCTGGCAGCTTTTCTCCCACGGGCTACAAACGCTTTCGCGTTTGCTTAACGCCCGTGCCCTCTCGGGTTCGAATCCCCAGCTAACGTGGTTCAACTAAAAAAGGGCCCCTTTCGGAACCCTTCTTTAAAGTCTTACTGGCGGAGAGCTGGGGATTCGAACCCCAGATGCCCTTTTGGGGCATACTCGCTTAGCAGGCGAGCACCTTCGGCCTCTCGGTCAGCTCTCCGTAACAGCCGTTCTATAGTAACCAAACAGCC